>JBCAWW010000054.1:0-12818 GCA_038534415.1 Bacteroidota bacterium
CACAGCACTATCATGATACAATTACTTAGTTCTCTTCAAAACACAACAAACATTCACCATTTAGTCGCCCCTCCGCATTTGCGGAGGCTTTCGGCTTTGAATTGGTACGAGGATTGTTTTTTCACTAACATTGTTTAGACAAAAACACCTCTGAATGCGGATACTCTTTCTCTTCTTTCTTAGTATTTTATTTATCTCGGCCTGTGAGTCAAGCTCTTCTTCTCAAGCTATTGTCGAGTCCTCCAGCATTATTCCGGTTCCCACTCAACTGAATTGGGAAGACGGCTTTTTTCAGTTTGATGAGCAAAGTTGTTTCATCGTGCCTGCTGGAGATGCAGCGCTCCTTCAGATTGGTTCTCAGTTAGCCCAAACCCTACGCAAAGCCTCCGGCTTGCCCCTTCCGGTTAAGACCCTGGACGATACCGAGCTCAACAATAACGCCGTCATATTAAGACGAGACGAACGCATCGAACAAGCTGAAGCCTATCACCTTAGCATAGACAAAAATGCCGTCAGAATAAGTGCCAATAGTGCTTCTGGCATTTTTTACGGTATCCAGAGCATCCGACAAATGCTCCCCTTAATAGACCATAATAGCCCACAGAAGCAAGTTTGGAGATTGCCAGCAGTTAAAATCGTAGACAAACCCCGCTTTGGTTATCGCGGTATGCACCTAGATGTCGCGCGACATTTTTTCAGTGTAGAAGAGGTAAAAAACTACCTCGATCTGATGGCACTTTATAAATTCAATCGTTTTCACTGGCACCTAACCGACGATCAAGGATGGCGGATCGAAATCAAACAATATCCTCGGCTCACTGAGCTAGGAGCCTGGCGTTCCGAGACTCGGAAAGGCCATAACAGAGACCTCCCCGCCCAATATGATGGTCAAAGTCACGGCGGCTTTTATACCCAAAAAGAAATCCTAGATATCATCGATTATGCTGAAGATCGCTACATCACGATCATCCCAGAGATCGAAATGCCAGGGCATGCTTCGGCAGCCTTAGCCGCATACCCGCAGCTAGCTTGCCAGCCGGGGCAATACGAGGTCGCCAAAGATTGGGGCGTTTTTGAGGACGTTTTTTGTCCAACAGAAGAGACATTCACCTTCCTCCAAAATGTTTTGACAGAAGTCACCAATCTATTTCCTGGCAAATATATCCACATCGGTGGGGACGAAGTGCCTAAAACACAGTGGGAGCGCAGTCAGTTTAGCCAACGCCTCATCCGGAGACTTGATCTCAAGGATGAAGCAGATCTGCAGTCCTACTTTATTAGTCGCATCGATACCTTCCTAAACAATAAAGGTCGTAAACTCATCGGCTGGGACGAGATTTTGGAAGGGGGGCTAAGCGCCAACGCTACGGTCATGTCTTGGCGAGGAGAACAAGGCGGTATTGAAGCCGCTAAACAAGGCCACGATGTAATCATGAGCCCCAATAGCCATTGCTACTTTGATTATTATCAGGGTGATCCAGCGCAAGAGCCACTCGCTATTGGTGGCAATCTCCCCGTACGCAAAGTATATGATTACCAACCCATTCCTGCGGGCCTTGATGCAAAGGCAGCAGCACATATATTAGGGGCCCAAGCCAATGTCTGGACCGAGTACATCAAAACAGAAGAGCAGCTCCTTTATATGGTTTATCCCCGAGCAGCGGCTTTGGCTGAGGTGCTTTGGTCTCCTCAAGAGGGGCGCAATTGGGCGGACTTTGCGAGCCGGTGGGAGGATCATTTACCCCGCTTCGCGGAACGAGGCGTCGAGCCTGCAATGCAGATGTTTGGCTTAGAAGATAGCGTCTACTTGCAGGGCAAAGAGATCATGATCGATCTCCAAACAATTGCGAGCGATGCCAATATTCACTATCAACTTGATGGTCAAGATCCCAGCCCCCAAAGCCCCGTTTACCAATCTGCGGTCTCTATCCAAGAAAACACGGCGTTCCGCGCAGCGGTGTACCGAGAAGGGCAGCAATTAGGTAATGTCTATCGAGAAGATTTTCTCTATCATACTGGCATTGGTGCCAATTTAGCCCAAGAAGGGCTATGGAGTGAGTACTATACTGGAGGAGGAGTCAACGCTTTGCTTGACGGTCGATTGGGCACTACCAACCACAATGATGGCCATTGGCAGGGCTATGAAGGCAGTCGTCTCAATTTGACCATAGATCTTGGTTCCATCCAAAGTGTCCCTTCTATTGATATGCATTTCTTATATCATCCTGACAATTGGATCATGTTGCCGCGTCGGATCGAGATTTTGGCTTCACAGGATGGCAACAACTATACGAGCATTAGAGACGTCAGTTATCCTGCGCCTCGCCGTGAAATCTTAGCACCAAGGCGAGAAAAGCTTAATACCGTTCCGCCAGAGCCATTTCGCTACCTCAAGGTACAAGCTCAGGCGGTCAGCTATCTACCGGCCTGGCACCCAGGTCATCGCCAAAAGGGATGGATGTTTATCGACGAAATCATCTTTAACTAATGCCTCATCACGTCATGATACTTGGCTGCGGCCGAAGTGGAACCTCTATTTTTGGGGAGTTATTTGAGCGGCTATCTGCCTATCGCTATTGGAGTGAGCCCGACTATGCCATGCTTAGGGATTTGGACTATGATACTCCAGTAGCCGTCAAGGTGCCGCGCGAGAGTCCTACTTATCCAGCTGATACGGGATTGTCATTCCCTTTACAAGATTGGCTCGCTCTCGTACAAGGCCCCAAAACGATCTTCTGGCAAATGCGCCATCCTCTAGATACCATCTGCTCATTGCGGGTAGGTATCGCCAAAAACTGGGGGCATCATCCCCAGCCACCTGATTGGCAGGACTGGTTGGACAAACCCTTGCTTGACCAGTGCGCACATCATTGGCTTTATATCAATACGGTGGGTTATGCTCAGGTCGCAGAGATTGTAGAGATCAGTCGTTATGAAGATTTGTTGGCAGATAAGGCCCACTTCGTGGAACGCTTAGCCAAGCAGCTCTCATGGAGCGACCAGGAGCTAGCCGAAGCGATGAAGTGGACGGAGCGCGTCCAAAATACCCATAATGATAAATATGTAGAGGCAAAGACTTCTAGTGCCTATTCGACGCAAGATCATAGTGTCAAGGTGGGTCGCTGGCGAGAAAACCTGAGCCAAGCAGAGGCCGAGAAACTTTGGGCCAAAGTCGCTCCCGTAGCAGAAAAGTTTGGCTACCAGATGTAGTAGCCTGGGAAGCGTTCTGCGAAGCAGAAAAGAAAAACCCATATCCAAAGCCCAAGGCCCTGAATATGGGTAATCAGTATTGACTCAAATTATTGGATCATCACTTTGTAATGTATCTCGACCCCTTCGCTACTCAATTGTAGCAGATAAATGCCGGGGACAGGCTCAGCCAAGTTGACTTCAACCTCTTGGTAGGGATTGATGCGCGTAAATTGCTCTTGATAGACCAGCTGCCCCTGGAGATTGTAGAGCTTGATGGTACTGGCCTGTAATGCTTGTTCGCCAAAGAGAATCTGAAATTGACCATCATTGGGAGAAGGGAAGACCTTCACGCTGCCAAAGAGTTCATCTTCCAAGCCATCGGTATTGTTCAAGCTGATCGAAATGGTAATGGTGTCAGAACCACAATCATTGGTTGCAATCAGACTGACATCATAGTCACCCGGGAATACATAGCTATAAGCGGGATTAGGATCGGTGCTTGTACCATTGCCATCGCCAAAGTCCCAGAAGTAAGAAGTGGCGCCCGTACTGAGATTGGTGAAGTCCCAAGTAAACCAATTGGCACCCCAGCCACCTTGAGCGCTAAAATCCGGATCAGGCAATGGCGCAAGGCTCACCGAAATGGTATCAGAAGCCGCACATCCACTACTGTTGAGGATATCCACTCTATATTCGCCTTCCATGCTGACAGATATTGTTTGCGTATTGCCTCCATTGGACCAGATATAAGAAACAAAGCCGGCACCCGCATCCAATACTACTGGCGTACCTTCACAACCGACAATATCGTCTCCCAGATCAATGGTAGGCGTATCATCACTAAGGTTAATCGTATCAGCAGCAACACAGCCATTGGCATCGGTCAGCTCCAACCAATACGTACCTGCTTGATCAACCACAATCGAAAAGGTGGTATCGCCAGTCGACCAGATATAATCTCCTGTGATATTACTGGCTACAGTTACAGATTGTCCATTACCAAAACAGCCTAATTGGTCATTGCCGAGATCGACGGCCGGAGGAGGATTGATGGTAACACTGATATCGTCAGTTGCCAAACAACCGTTTATGTCCGTCACGGTGAGGGAGTAAACATTATTTTGCGTTACGGTAATGCTTTGGGTAGCATCTCCAGTCGACCAAGAATAGGCGTTGAAAGCCATATTGGGGGCCAACATAAAGCTATCGCCTTGGCAACCTTCTACGTCCATCCCTAAGTCTACCATAGGAACTGGATAGACAATCACACCTATCGAATCTTCTGCCGTACAGCCATTAGCATCTACCACATTGACCGAATACATGCCGCTTGTATCGACCGAAAGGGTTTGAGTAGCAGCTCCGGTAGACCAGCTATAAGTCATGCCGCTCATGCCTGCATTTAGAACCAAAGGCGCATTATTGGCACAGATAGCAGTATCAGCACCCAGAGAAATGCCACCGGGGATATTACAGCTTTTGGAGAGGGTAACTCGAATCAAGCTTTCTTGTGATTCGTTGAAACGGAAGGTAGACCAAACATTATTTAGAATCTCATAATTGCGCAAAGAGAGCGGCGTTTGCGTCTCCTGCGCTAATTGAATATCGCCACCGGTTTGGTACCAGCCAACATAAAAACCCCCACTCAAAATATCAATGGGAACGGGCAGGCTAAGTTCATTCCAAGCCCCTGCAATTAGATTGGCGGTAGGCATAGCTACAGAAGCCAATAAGGTCCCTTGCCCAGCCGGAGCGTCGTCGGCAAAGATTCTGATCTCGAAAGCATCTGTAGTCAGCAATGGTGCAGTCGTATAGACAAAGGCACTTACTTTGGACACCGTTGCCGGATAATATGGTGGCTCATAGTAAATTCCCACTCCTTCGTCAGCATCCCCACCTGACCAACTGGTCGCATTGAGGTTGCTAGGGGTAGAGCCATTATAATAAGTGATCTCCACTGCTGTACCGGCAGTATCAACGACAATCATCTCGGATGTGATGGTGTCATTGGTATCATTGATATCAATAGGATTGCTAAAGCCCACTCGATAGTCATAATGGCCCGGTCCGGGAGGGGTAAAGCCTTGTGTAAAGGCAACTGTCTGCCCCGCCCCTTGGGTGAGAGCAGGTACAGATTCGATTTCGGTAAAAAGAATCGAGTTGGTATTATCTAATACATTCAGAATAACAGAGGTATTACCCGTTATATCGACATTACCAACGTTTTTGATAAGCGCTTGTCCAGTCGTCGGGGCTCCCGCGATACTAAAAAAGCCCCCTGAAGTAGAGTTCTGTACCCACTCGGTACTCAAGTCAGGCACATTTAGGCCCACTACTGCAGGATAATAAAAGCGCACTGCATAATTAGCAACGGGAAGAGTATTGTTGGATACTGTGAGGCCAACTGTGCCAGTAACGTTTTCAATCCCAATAACTGCCGGATTTGTAGCAAAATTGTAAGCCGCATCCCAACTACCTGTTTGCGACTGGTATTGCAGGGTGATAGAAGAATCTTGAGCCGAAAGGATTACTTGGAAGGTATTACTACCGCCCCATTGAGCGGGTACATTGTTCCAAAATGGTACTTGATCATAGGTGATCACACAGCTATCGATGCTATTGGTCCAAAAGTAAACGGTTCCCGGATTAGGGATACTGGGATTAGGACTAGCCAAGCTGAGATCGGAAAGGAGGGGCGCAATGAAGTTGTTGTTGGCATCATTGGTAGGCATGGTAGGAAAAGCCTGAGCGCCAGCAGAGCTGATATTGATTGGCTGAAAGCCCACGTAGCCGTTGGAGCCGATGTAAACTCGATTATAGTCCGACCAATAGTAGTGAAAGCTAAAATTCATATTGATCGGTCCGACCGAATTGTCATCCCCCAGGCCTGCGACGGGAGTACCAATACTAGTGATGTCTACCCAGTTGTAAACGGGTGCGTCAGGATCAGGATTATTGGAATCTTTCCAGATATATCCATACGCGTCAGGTCCGCCAGTGGTCTGTGCAGTAAGGGCAGACAGGCATAACATGCCCAAAATTAGCAAGGAGAGGTGTTTCATGATGGTTAAATTGAAGTTAGTGTAAAAGAGAAGATACCAGATTTTACTAGCTTAATCAATCAAAAGCATAGGATACCGATATGGCAAAGCTAAAAACTGCTCCTAACGACCTAAGCGTTAGCGAATTTCTTGACAGCATCAAGGATGAACAAAAAAGAACCGACAGCTATACCCTTTTAGAAAAAATGCGTCAAATAAGCGGCGCAGAAGCCGTCATGTGGGGCAATAGCATCGTCGGATTTGGCCGCTATCAATACAAATACAAGAGCGGACGAGAAGGAGAATGGTTTCTCACTGGATTTTCGCCACGCAAAAATGCGCTCACCCTCTACCTCATGGGCGGCTTAGACCAACAAGCTGAACTATTGGCAAAACTAGGCAAACACAAAACCGGCAAAGGATGCCTTTACATCAAACGCCTTAGTGATATAGAGGAAAGCGTTCTCGAAGAGATGATCACCCTTGGCGTCAAAAAACTCAAGGAGCAGTATCCAGAAGACTAATCCCCCTTTTGAAAAACCAAGCGATTCTCTTCATCATTGAGGAGTAAAAATAAGCCTTGCAGCTTATAGTTGAGAGTTTTATTGGAAAGAGCACGCGTGAATTTGGTTTCAAAATCTATGGTTTGACACATCATCTTGGTTGTACCTATAGAATTGAAGTGGATCGTCTGCTCGGCAATTACAATCTCAGAATTCATCTCATTGCATCCTGCATAGCCTAGCATTCTTTGACTGGAGAGGTTTAGCTCTATGTGGGGAGCTCCACGGGCATAATCCTTGGGAAAGATTTTTAGCCCGTTCAACTCTTTCAAAACCCAAATATCGTTGAGTCGATAGTCTCCAATGTACATTCCACAGCCCTCAAACATATAATCGCGCCCCGCCTCGGCAGGCCTCGCTTTTATGATCACTTCATAATCAAAAGATTTGCCCGACATCAGATCCATACAAGCTTTGCGACTGATCCGAATTTGGATTTTGTCTTGTTCAGACTCACTTTCGTAGATCGTTTCTTGGGTTTCATTATTTATTTCCGCTGGCGGAACGGGCAGTAGCAGCTCAAAAGAGCCCATCCCAAAGCTTTTGAAACGGATAGATTTCGCTTCTTCAATCTCCAACATCCAAGCAGGGCCATATCCACTGGCTTTGAAATTGGGCATCGTAGGGATACTAAGACTATTTTCGGGTTCTTGGGGAATTTGCTTTTGGCTATTGCAGGCCAATAATATCAATAGAGGAAGGAAATAAAGGCTTTTCATGGAAGCTAAGGTTGGGGATGAAGCAAGCAAGACCTTCTTCCCAAAAGAGGTGAAGATTTGTGCTATCAATAAAACGTAGAGGTCAATCTAAAATTTTCCCGAGAATTTTTAATGCCAAAATCAATAACCATCTAGGTACTTAGACAAAAGCGGACTCAATAACTCAAAAAAGGCCATTATCAGCAGTCTCTCTACTTTATGCTTTTGTCTTACTCCTAAAACTGTAACTGTGCCCCAAACATTATCTGACGAGGTGCTAGATAGCGTGCAGGATTATCAGGAGGGGTTCCTCTATCTTGCGGATCTGGGTAAGAAGGATCACGCCAACTCAAAGGCGTAGGATCTCCGGCTTCCCAAGCACGACCTGTTACGCCGTTGATAATCCCCGCTGATTGGTAGTCAGTCAAATTGGTCATCTCAAAGGAGAGGGAGATCATACTACGAGGTCCTAAGACAAAGTCTCGACTAATCATAAGGTCTGTCCAAAACCAAGGTGCGCCTACTTCTGCAAAAGGCTGGTCTTCGATACGCTCATACTCTGGACGACCCGTTTCTTGGTTAGTTCCAGTCAGCTGGTAAGGCGTATAACGCAAGCCAGATTTCCAAGTAGCACTCAAAGTAACTCTAAAGCCTTCTAAAGGAATATTGCCGATATAGTTGGTAGAATCAGGCGTCATGATCGCCAACAATTTCACATCAAAAGGTCTGTCCCATGCCAAAAATTGCTCTTTGGTCGTATTGACAAAGCCTTGCTGACGAATTTGTAAGGCAGACTCTGCTGCTGTATTGGACTTGCCCGTAGCGATCTGATAAGAACCACTCAAGGTCCCTAAAAACCAATTGCCGACTCTACGCGTCAAGGCCATCTCTAGTCCTCTAATCCGCGCATAATCCTGATTGATAAAAAAGGTCTTCTCGACAAATCGACCCGTAAAGTCTCTAACTTCAACCCTACGACTGACGATATAGTCAAATTTGTCATTATAAAAGGCCGTAACCGTCAAGGCTAGATCCTTGGCCAATTGAGATTTAAGCCCCAACTCATAGGAGACCGTTACCTCCGGATTGATATTGGGATTGCCCAAATTGGAGAGAAATGATCTATCAGAGTAGACCGGATCCAAACCAGCATAGACAAAGCGCGGGTGCGGGAGACGCATCGCGTGGCTGTAATTGAAATAGAGAACGTTATTTTCTGTAACGGGGAAGGATACTCTCAAGCGAGGAAGCAGACGAGCTTTCCAGCGACGGCCCAAAAAGCCAAAGGTCTGATCTGCATAAGCTTCGCGCGTTGCATCAAGTACCGGTGCATCAGGGTTCAACACAGCTTCGTCCGCATATTTGCCTGGTGCCCAATAATTGAGGCGAGCGCCCAATACTGCAATGATGCCTTTGTATTGGATCTCATCGGAGATGAAGAAACCACCCGTTGCGGGACGCACTCTCCAAAAATCACTACTCCGACCCAAACTCGTCGAAGGGGTAGTAGTAGAATCATTAATTCTGATTGGCGCACCTACCCAAGGACGTGTAACATCAATCCACTGATATTCCTGCTCTTTATGCTCCTGCCCCATCGTGACATAGTGCACTTCATTTAGAGAAGTGAATGTAAACTTAGACTTTACCGTATATTCTTGAGCGTAGTGATCGTGCCACAAGGTGGCAATCCCGCCATTGTTGAATAGTCCAGGACCAGGAAAAACGTAGACAACATCATCATTGGGATTAAATACATCCACAGGATTGGTAACGATAGAAGCGGGATCATAGATTTGGTCTACAGTTTCCTCTCTAAAGGGCCGCCCATTGGCATCAGCTCTCAGATTGGTAAACAAGCGCCCCACCGAAAGATCAAAACTCCATTGATCGCTGATGATACCTCGGAGATTTAAGACACTCAAATTAGAGTTGTGGGTATAGGTATTACCGTTGTCTTGGTCGAGGCTAAAGCTATATTGAAAACCCGGAGTTACAACTGCATCATTACCGATGATCTGCAAAGAGCGGGTACTTTGATTGATATTGAGTGAATGCTGGTTGGTAAAAGACAGCTTGAGCCCTGGTTTGATCGACCAAGCCAATTTCACCGTATGAGAAAAACTATTGGTCTGTCTTGGCGCAAATAAAGAATCATTGTTGGGAAAGAGGGAACTATGCAGCTGATCAGCCTGTACACGAAAATAGTCATCAGACATATAGAAGCTACCACTCGTAAAAAAAGTAAGCTTGTCTCGGATTATCGGCCCACCAAGCGAGAAGTTTCCTTGATCGGTATTCCAACTTGGTCCTTGATTGATATTAAAGCCGAGATTATCGCGACGATAACTTGCGTCAAACTGCCAGCGTTTTCCCCCTTCTTTGATACGTGTGAGGATTACCCCTGAGCTACCATTGCCATATTCTGCATCAGCACCCCCGGTAATAACTTCCACCTGCTTGACGGCACCAGCATTTACATCCACCCCAAAACCAGTACCCGCCAAAGGATCCTGAGCGTTGATACCATCAACCAGATACTCAGTCTCATAAACTCGCCCACCACGAATTTGAATACCATCGGGGTTTTCTTGGACCCCAACCTGCATCGCAGCTACATCTTGCACATTATTGACCGACATCTCACCGATCATTTCTTCACTGATCTTGGAGCTCGATTTTCCATCCTCCAAATCGATCAGGGCTTCCCCTACGATCACGACCTCACCTAAGGTAGTGATAGAGGAGGCGAGGGCAACGTCTTGTACTTTTGTCCCTTCACCGGGAACGCTTACCCCATTGTAGATCGCTTCTGCATATCCGACAAATGAATATTTGATAGAATAATCACCTGCTTTGATCCCTTTGATGGAATAATTACCGGCAACATCTGTATAAGTCCCCTGATAAGTACCGATAATGATCACGGTAGCCCCGGCCAGCGGTTCACCAGATTCGGCGTCAGTAACTTTACCGCGAAGGGTTCCGTTTTGTGACCAAAGCGAGAGGCTCCAGACACATAAGCAAAATAGGCTTAGAATTTGTTTCATGTTGGTAGGATGGGGCTACTCTCGCAAATATCGGAAGGTGGCTTCGATATTACAATTTTGTATATTCATGCCTGAAGGGCATCGACCGCCTTTCGGCCAAAATTCCACATTCTATCTGTCTTATGCGTAATTCTGTCTTCCTAATTTTTTTCAGTTTTTTTTGTCTAGGGCTCTCCGCCCAAAACGGCGTCAACTTCCTACATGGTGAATGGGAGGATGCCTTAGCCAAAGCACGCAAAGAACGAAAAGTCATTTTTGTCGATGCATACACCGTTTGGTGTGGCCCCTGCAAGATGATGAGTCGCAATACTTTTACCGATCCAGAGGTCGGCAAATTTTTCAATGAAAATTTTGTCAACTATAAATTTGACATGGAAAAAGGGGATGGCCCGGCCTTCGCCCAAAAATACCAAGTAAACGCCTACCCTACTCTCTTGTTTATCAATCATAAAGGGGAACTGATACACAGAGCCCTCGGTTACAAACCGCCTCAACCCTTTTTGATAGAAGGCAAAAAGGCCCTTGACCCTTCTCGCAATCAATCTCTGCTAGAGCTAGAATTTGAAGAAGGTACCGCTAACCCAGAGCAGCTTTTTAACTACGCCCTCAACCTCAAAGCAGCAGGAGAAGATTACAGCAGCGCAGCAGCTAAGTATTTTGCCACCCAAAGCCCCAAGCAATTACGCTCTGCAGTCAATTGGGAAGCTATCCGCGAGTTATCCACTGATATGGATGGCCCGGAGTTTCGCTACTTGCTCAAAAAACGTAAGCAATTTTCTAAAACGCATGGCAAACGTGCCGTAGACAACAAAATAAGCGAGGTCCTCAAAAAAGAAGTAATCGCAGCAGCCATTACCAATAAGAAGAGCCGTTACCTAGACGCCATCGCCTTGGCAGACAAAGCCATCAAAGATGATGGGCAGACCGCGAGTTTTCTCAAGGTAGTATATGCCGAAGCCAAAAAAGATTGGGCTGACTACACCTACAAAGCCATCTACCACTTCGATACTTATAGCATCACTGACCCAGAAGCACTCGACCAAGCTGTCCGTAACTTCACCCAACACGTCTCCGATGCAGAACAACTACAGCATGCTATCGATTGGGCTCGCCGCTCTGTAGTGCTGCAAAATGCCGCCTACAACAATGAATCTTATGCACGCCTACTGCTCAAAGTTGGCCAATCAGAGCAAGCACTCAAACAAGCCAACAAAGCTTTACAATTGGCCTACCAAGAGGGAATTGACACCCTAGAGATCGAAGAATTGATCCAACAAATCAGGGCGGGTAATTAGTAGATGCAGCAAAAGCTCGTTACGGTCATTACTCCCACTTATATGCAAGGCGCATATATTCGGGATTGCATTGAGTCTGTCAAGTCTCAGTCATACCCCTTCGTGGAACACCTAATCTTTGATGCTGGCTCTAGCGACCAAACGGAGGCTATCGCACGCTCCTATGAGGGGCAATACAATCTCCGCTTTGTCTCTGAAGCAGATCGTGGCCAAGCCCATGCGATCAACAAAGGCTTAGCCCAAGCGCAGGGACAAATCATCTGTTGGCTAAATTCTGACGACCTCTTTCATCACGATAAAGTCCTAGAAACGATCGTGAGCCTTTTTGCGCTACATCCTCAAACTGATGTGATCACCGCTGGAGGCATTTATGTCTCTGAGGATGGCCAATGGTTAGAGGATATTCCTGTCGAAGCCAAGGTCGGGGAGCTGCGGTACGTCAAACGCACTTGCTTAGCCTTACAACCTTCTACTTTTTGGCGCAGCAATGAATTGCGTTTAGATGAGAGCTTGCACTATGCCTTCGATTGGAAATTTTGGTTGGATATGCTGGCCGCTCAAAAGCAGTTTTTACTCATCCCAGACCCGCTTTCTCGCTACCGAGTACATGGCGAGTCCAAAACCCAGCAGGACCTTGCCGCCCGCAAAAAAGAAGTGCTTTGGGTCAGTCGATATGCCCGTAATGGCTTTGTCCAAAATACTTGGAATTGGCTGGTTTTTCGGCTTTTTCTGCTCGCAGAACGCTGGAATCTAGGCTTTGTCAAGCGGGCCGTTAATTTTCTCAACAAAGTGCTGTACAAACTCAGTGGAGGCCTGATATATTCGAGTTGAGCGTTCCGCGAAGCGGCCGCTAAAGCAATCGACGTCCCAACTGCTCGACCTTTGCCAACTGCTTCTCCAAAAAACTCGCTTTGGCATTACGGATCGGGCCGATATAGGTCACTTTTACTGGCTTGATGCCCGAAAACTCCAAGGTCCC
>JBCAWW010000055.1:0-12794 GCA_038534415.1 Bacteroidota bacterium
TGTCCGGCTGGATGCTGATGGACAGATCGATGCTTTGTCCATTGGGATTGTATAGCTCCAACCAATTACCACTATCCTGATTGGGATCAGAGTTATAGAGAATTTCGTTGATTATTACTGGGCTTTCGGTGCCGGTGCAAGGCTGTGGGATATTATTAGGAGCCCCTGGCGTACCCAATGGAGCGTTACCCAAATGAGAAGAAGCCCAGCTGCCGGGCGCTTGATTGTCTAAGCTTGGATCAATCAAGGCTAATGTAGGCCCTTGACCATCTGCTTCAATAGGCCAAGGAGGGGAATCATTATACTCCAACTGATTTACCAGGCAACGATTTTGGGTCAAGAGACTAATGGTTTCGCCGTCTCCGCTGAGACCAAAATTCCAGTCGCCTATCACATTGGGGACCATCTGAAAAACACTATAAAACTTAAATAAGTCTTGGGCGATAACGATAAATCCATCTGCAGGAATAAGCGTTCCCGGAGGGAAAGTATAAAAATTATCTCCGTCATGTAGCTCCCAAGCAGATAGGTCCTGACTAGTAGCAGACGCATTATAGAGCTCTACCCAATCCCCAGCATCGGCAGCGGCATTGGAGCGATAATTGATTTCATTGATGAGGATGCTATCCATCGGTACAGCACAAAAGTCTGTATTGGCTTGGCCCGGAGTACCCGCGAGATTTGAGGAAGCCAGCCAATTTGTGCCATGATCATTGTCTGATAGTGGATCGCTCAGCATGAGACTGTAGCCATCTCCGTCAGCTTGGGTGGGCCATGGAGATTTGTCGTTATAGTCTACATGATCGACAGGACAGCCATCGCTGGCTTGCAGCAATAAGCGTTCTCCTTGCTTACTCAAGCCCAAGTGGCTGAGTTCCACGAAGTGGCTTACCGTAGGATGCACGGCCTTAAAAGCACTGCTATCTGCTCCCAAGATCAAGTAACTACCAGCAGAGAGAAACGTTCCCGGAGGGAAAATAAAAACTGTATCCTCATCCAAAAACTGCCAAGCGCTGAGGTCTACCGCAAAATTATGGGGATTATAAAGTTCAAACCAGTCGCCGCTAGCCAGGCTGGTCAAAGCGTCTGCTTCATTATAGTGGATTTCGTTGATGACAATCTCCCCGGCAACAGTCTGGCAGAGCAGGCTGTTTTCGGCTCTCGGGCTCCCGCAATTGCTGGAGTCAGCTCGCCAATATTCTGCTTTGGTATTGTCGGCGCTTGCATTGATGAGCGCTAAGGAAGGCCCATAACCATCGGCCAGACTGTCCCAGGGCATCTTATCGTTGTAGCGGAGCGAGTCGATCAGATTGCCAAAAGGATCATTCAGGATGATGGTTTCACCGCTATTTTCCAGTTTGCCCAAATATCGGCCATCAGGAGCGAAACCATAGGCATTTTCAAATGCTTCCGGATCACGAGCCAAAACCCAAAAACTGTCTGGAGCAATGATGACCCCTTGGGGAAAGGTGTAGGCGAGTCCTGCCTGAAAGTAGCAATCGGTCAGATCGACACTATTGGTGCCGGCATTTTTGAATTCGATAAATTCCGCGCCACAGCTATCGGCGGGATGATAATTGAGCTCATTGATGGCCAGATTACTAAAGTCTTGGGCTTGATAAAAACGTTGGGGACAAGAGGGCGTATTTGCATACTGACCCGCTTGTTGGCCATTGACAAAAGTCCCGAAGACCTCTAACTCGGCAAAGTTGATATACTCCGTATCCTGCAGCTGCACCCGCACATACCTCCCTTGGGTATTGAAGGAAAATACACTGGGACTGCCCGCGTTACTCGCTTGAAAAATCGCTTGTACCCCCGGTTGATTCAGGACCGTATTGAGGTCATCACTGATAAAAGGATCCGGAGAAACCAAGATGTAAAAATTGCTCATACGATCGCTACAGCAATTGGTACGATTGTAGAGATGGACGTCGGTGATGTTGGCTGGGGAGCCAAGATCCACCTGCCACCAAGGCTGAGCTGTTTTTAGGGTATGCGCTATCGAACCATTACTCCAGTTGCCGTTGGTATTGCCATCTACTGCCCGCGAAGCGACTCCTCCAAAACCAGTAGAGGATTGCTCGGCAAACTTGCCTTGAGCGAGATCGTTGTAGGGAGTAAAGAGAAAGGCTCTCGCTTGGACATCGGTGATAGCTCCCGTGATCGGGAAGGGGCCGGTGTATAGGGTAGCCTGCGGCTGAACGATTCCCAAGTTGTCGATGGGTTCGCTGCCGTCTAAAGTATAATAGATATCTAGGTTTGGATCTGAGTGGCTAAGGCCCAACTGAAAGCCATTAGGGATCAATCCGCCGGCTTGTGAATAATCGACTGCATCCACATTGGGATAGTAGCCTTCCTGAATCAGATGGTTAAGCACATCTGCAGACTTGCCATTGAAAGTAGTCAGGAAAGCATCCTTGTCATTGAGCCAACTCTCATAGCTCCGATAGCCCCAGCGCGCGCATTCACTGATCATGCTGAGTTTGACTTGCTCTGCTAGCTTTGCTAGCCGAGTCTCATTGGCCGTAGCACTCAGCGCGCCCGCTTGAAAAAAATGTTTGTATATCCTGTCAGCAAGCAAAGCCTGAAATTCTGGATCATTATCCTGTACCAGAGTAGTCCAGATTTGTGCAGGTCCGTCTCTAAGATTGAAATTATTTCCCGATCGGGTCCAACCATCTGCATCATTGAGATGGAAGATAAATTTGGCGCCTAGTACGTCTGAGCCTCCGGCTCGAAATTCGTTTTCACAGCGACCATACATATAGAGCAATATATAGTCGATATAATTGGCGATATCGACGACCTCCTTGAGGGAGTCATACGAATTTAAAGTGTTGATATAAGCCCATTGGGAGCCATCTCCATCATAGACAGTGCCGGGAGACCAACCGCCGACGTTTTTATTGCCATTGATGGCTTCAAAGAGCGTATCGCTGCCGCCATAATAAGTAGCGAGGAAGTCTGCCCCAAACCGCTCTCTGAGATAGTATTGTCCCCAATAGCGGCCGTTGATATAGAGGTGCACATATCGGCCATGAGGCGAAACATGACCCATCTCTGCCATGGTTTGGTCGGTAAATCCATTGGACATATAAAAGCCTCGCAAAACCATATCATGCGAACCCATACGAAGGTCCAATTGATCAAAGCTAACGCTTACAGGAATGGAGTCATTGTGCTCAAATACGGGATAATCTAGCTTGCCTTCTCCATACTCTTTGCGAAAATGGAGCCTGAAATTGCGCTTGGCAAAATTGGTGAAATAGCCGCCATAGCGATGCACCCCACAATCAATTTGAAAACCCTCATGCTCTCCAGCGGGAATCCACTCTAAAGAAGTCGCTGATTCCTCATAGGGGATAACATCAGCCTCCGGCCTAACCAAAGACAAAGTAGGTAAACTGGAAAGTGCTTGCTCAAGCAGCGGGCCGTAAACGGGATCGTTGACGTAGCTGGGATCTAAGTCTCCATTGTGAATAATATCTTCTTTGAAGATAAAGGTATGCGTACTGATCGCACTAGTGTCGGTCGTATTAAAAGCAATCGCTCGTACAAAAGAGCTTGCTGATATCGTGATAGGGCCAGTATAGGATTGCCCCGTACCCAGCAGGGGATCTGTAGCGTCAAGAGAATAGCGGATACTTGCATTGGGCATATCACTCGCTAACTCAAGACTAAAAGGCGCTTCATAAAAGCCTCGTTCGATCGAAAATGTTACAGAAAAAGCAGATTCCTGAGCCTGTAAAAAGGGCCCAAGCATCAAGATAAAGAACAGCACCCAAAGGATTCTGGATGTCATATTTGTGTGTGGATATAATTAAATCGTTAGAGCAATATTAGCAAGGGATTATGGAAGATTAGGGTTTCTTAAATTGAATGGTGATTATTTATGCTCCAATAAGGCCTAGTATGGTCTTTATGGCTAAGTCGGCAAAGAAAAAGCCTGAGAAGCACACTCCTCAGGCCCTAGGTCCGTATCATTCAACGGTATATCTCACGATCACCTCATTGTCGAGGATCAAATTGGTAGACCATATAAATTCGGCATCATCAGCGCTCGCATCAAAAATATCTGTAAAATCAGTATAAGACTGCTTATTATCGACGCCAACAGTTGCATTGGTATAAGTTGTCGCACTAGGCCACTCGCTATCATCAAAATCGACATTCATCCAAGTATCTGGCAGTTCCCAATGCAAAGCATAATATTGGCTTCCGTCGCTCACGCCATCGGTATCACAAGCGGAGCTATTGCGCGTTGTAGCTGATTCACTCGGACAACTCAAATCTTTGATGGGAGCTGTATAAAAGCATTGCGCTTTCCATTCTGCTCCAGTAGTGGCTACACTATTGCCCGCTTCGTCATGAAATACCGCCACCAATCCACCATCCCCCGGATGATAAGCACTGCCTTGATTGCTCTCGGAGCCAAGGCCTAGGTTCTCCTCCCAATCCACCAATTTGATGGCGATGGTATAGGGGGTGCTAACCCGAAATCTTACAATATGAGAGTTGAACTGGGTAAAAGGGATGGCGTCTTTGCCCACAGGCGTTCCGTTGACATAAAGTTCAAAATAATTGTCCGCAAAGATATAGCCCGTGATCAGTTCGCCATTAGCGTCTAGCTCGATGATGTCATCATCGCTAAAAGCGTCCAAGGCTGCTGCGGCGCTTGCATATTGGGTGCCGTCCGGATTGTGCAAATCTGGCGCAAAGGGGAAGTCGCTATTGGTATAGTTGACTGCTGCGGGTACCGTCCAGCTGCTATTGTCGCTGGCGGTAATTTCCCCTAAACCTGCTACCCTTTGTCCGGCAGCATAGAGATTGCTGGTGGTCGTAGTCGCAAAGCCCTGGCTAACGGAAGCCGTTCCTTGATAGTCTTCCGTATTGATTTCTTCCTCATCGATGATGGGATTTTCCACACATGCGGTAGTGAATGCAAACATGCAGAGCGCTACAAAAATTGAATTAAGCAATGGGGTGTTCATATTTGTTGTTTATGCTTAGATGCTGCCCCTAATAAAAACTTTCGCTTGTGATGAGGGATATTGGGCGTCTTTTTATTAGGATTACCGCTGCGCGGAACGCTTATTTCCGGCGACGCAAAATGTTGCATCGCTACATTTTGATGGTGCTTGATACCTGATTTTTTTGTGATGCCTGAATTTGAAGGATTGAGCGTATCCGGTATCTGTTGTTTTTTTTTCGCTGCGCGGAACGCTTATCTCCGGCGACGCAAAATGTTGCATCGCTACTGGGAAATGCAATTTCTGCGAGGCAGAAAAACCTGAAATCGGTCTATGCAATAGCCCGGCACAAGGGAAAATGTATAGTTCTCTGGCTTAGGCCTAAAGAGGGAAGCGTTCTGCGCAGCAGTAATCCCTAAAAAAAGCATCTAATCAAAAATACTTGCTCCCAATAGCTCATAGCGATCGGTTGATTAAATCGGTCCTTGGCTATAACTTGTACAAAAGCTGATATAGCGGCCCTATCTGAGATCCATGGTGAGAAAATTGGTGCTTTGTTGTTTGTGTTTGTGCAGTATCGCTTGGGGCTTGCAGGCTCAGTCAGATAGCCTGTTGCTGCAATTGGATCAGCTAGGGAGAGAAGATCTGTTTTTGGATGATAGTTTGCTGATCAAAACGCAGGTTGCGGCAGCGAGTAAGTCCTTACAAGATATTGCTGATCTGCCCTTTACCATCTTTGTGATCCCTCGTAGCGAGATCATTAGTCAGGGCTATATCACCCTGGCAGATGCCTTGGAGTCCATGCCCGGAATTCGCGTTTCCCAGCCGGGCTCTGCCCTAGAGGGAGAGACCTTTACGATGCGCGGTTTATTGGGCAATGCCTACGCCAAAATCCTCATCAATGGCAATCCTATCAAGCCTTATGTCGTCAGTGGTATGCCCATCGGAGCACAATTGCCGATACAGCAAGCAGCGCGCATTGAGGTGATTTATGGCCCTGCGGCAGCCCTATACGGAGCGGATGCTTCGGCGGGGATTATCAATATTGTGATGGCAGATTCGGAGCGCCCTGTTTTTACCAAGGCTAGTCTGCACATTGGTTCGGACAATTATAAGAGTTTGAATCTACTCTTTGGGGGGAAGCTGGGGCGAGACAAAAATGTCATTCGCTTTCGCTTTTATGGAACTGATACTCGTTTTGATGATCGGCGGATTTTTTATGGACAAAGCAGTCTCTACAACCCGCTCAGTTATTTAAACCCTAATACTGATAGTACAGATATTTTGAATGATCCCAATTATCGCGGTTCAGATTCGGTCATTAATATTCAAAATACGCCTCATGAAAGTCGTTCGCTGGGAGGCGAAATTAAGTATCGCTTCTTGACGCTTTCGGTGCTTAGCATGGATCGCAGTGATCATAGCTCTATCGGCTATAATCCCATGGCGGTAGCCTATGCCAATCCCTTGATCAGAACAGGCGAAAATATCACCTCTGCCGTCTTGAAAAGTGAATTTATGATTGGGAAGCTTTCTTCGGAAACGAGACTCGAATACCTCGGCTACGAATTGGACAATCGCTCGGCTAATCTCTATGTCCATCCGATTTTAAACTCCTTGTTATACAACGCTGTCTTAGATACGGTCAATGAGGTCATGCTCCGCAATCAAATTGAAAGCTCCTTTTTCTCAGGACTTCGCTTTATGGGGGCTTGGTCGAGAGAGTATAGTATTGAGCAGACCTTTAGCAGTCCGATATTTAGACGAGGCAATCTGACGGGCGGCGCAAAATATCTCAGGGGCAATGGTTCTGCCTTGCGTGAGTTTCAAAGTCGAGTCGTGTCGGCTGATGTGGAGGAAGTCGATAATTTATCCCCTAGTTTTTCGGATCAAAGTATATCGGAGTTTAGTGTCTATTTACAGCTTTTCCAGCCCTTGGGCGATAAATTCAATTTGCTGGCAGGGGGACAATATCTCAATCGTACCAATGGAGATTTTGCCGCTCCTATATCTGTATTTAATCCGCGCTTAGCTTTGCTGTATAAGTTGACGAGAGATATCCAACTCAGGGCTTCTTATAGTACGGCGATTCGTGCTCCCTCTCCTTATTTTAGTGCGACAACTTATACTTACGAGCTAGGCAATTATGAGAGCTTAATAACTGGTGCGGTTCAGCTGGAAGCCGAAAAGACGCGTTCCTACGAAGTAGGGATGAGATGGAATAATCAACGCAATCTGAGCCTAGATGTCAATCTCTCCTATACCAATACGGATCAGTTTATCAACTACAATATTGCCTTTGACAGCCTAGGTGCCGACAGACGCCTCTCGGGCTTCACCTTGGGATACTTCAATGATGAAAACTCAGCTGCGGACCTGCTCGATTTGCAGGTCTATCTCCGCCTCAAAAATATTGTGCCTAAGGTCAAGTTGGGAGGCACTTTTGGTTTCAATTATTCCCGCGGGACGGAAAGCCTAACTACCACCAATCTCCTGAATTTGGACAATGAGGTCCGGGTTTTGGAAGATGTGCGCGGGCATCCTCGCATTATTTCTCGCTTGTCGGTATTTGCAAGTCCCATTGATCGCTTGCTGATACGGGCAGATCAATATCTGGTATCACGCTCCTTGACCCGTAATTCCTTTAGACTCAATGCGCCCGAAAGGCCTGATCAGGAGCAAAACCTCTATAATGATGGGTACTATGCCATCGATCTGAGTGTCAACTATCAGGTCAACAAAAACTTTTTGCTCTACGCCAAAATGTTTAATCTTAGCAATGCTGAGTACGCTGGCATAGACGCTGCGTCTAGCAATGACATCCTGTTAATAAACCCACAATCTCAGTTTACCTTCCGCTTTGGCATTAATTACGAACTAAATTGAAAGCACTCAAGAGATCATATCGATTAGGCTTTCTGCTTTGCTGCCTCTTGCCCCTAGTGAGTCAGGCGCAGGATAGTAGTTCAGTGCGACAAATTTTGGCTCAAGCCGCGGCTTTGGATTCGCTCGATCAAGCGAGAGAAAAGTTTGAAGCGGCTTATGCCCTCGCCAATCAAATCGGAGACGAAAGAGGCGTCTTACTCAGTCTGCAAAACTTGGTTGAGATTGAATTGACTGACAAGCGTTCCTCCAATGCCTTGCGCTATCTACTCGAAGAGCGAGACCTACTGCTAAAATCGCAGCAACTACCCCAATTGGTGGCAGCCAATATGCGGATCGGAGATTTGTATCAAGGGGAGACTTTGTTTCAAGAGGCGATTGCGTATTATAAAGAAGCCTTTGCCAATCTCAATCAAGTCGAAACTCCCGCCTTGCGAGAGCGCCTTTTGGCAAAACTCGCCTACTCTTATACCGAAGTTTTACAGCCAGATAGTGCCCGTTTGTATTATGCCGCATTACTCGATTTGCCCGATAAGGACGCAGGCTTTCAGTTGCAACAACTCCGGAGGATCGTGCTTGCCTATCAACAGGCAGGCCAATATGCCCCTTCGCTAGATTATAGTCTCCAAATCAAAGATTTGGTCGAAACCGCTGGTGGGGACTATGAGGGAGAGAAAGGAAGCATCTACAACAATCTCGGCTATACCTACAATCATCTGCGCAAATATGAAAGTGCGATCTATTGGTTTCAAAAGGCCGAGCCCTATTTTACCACTGACAATGAAAAACTCGCGGTCATCTATACCAATTTAGGGATCGCTCACTTCAACGATCGCGACTATCCCAAGGGCATCCAATATTTGCTAAAAGCACTTTCGCTCACGGACAAGACAGATTATCAAAAACGAGCCAAGATTAGCAATGTGCTGGCCAATCTATACTTGGACACTCAGGATTACTTCAACGCGCAAAACTACAATCGAGATGCTATTGCCTTAGCCGAAAAAAGTCAAAATGCCGCGCTCAAATCTGAGGTATATGAGACAGCTGCGGATATACATTCGCTTTTATACGAGTATGAAGAGGCCAATCAAGCCTATCGCACTCACCTCAATTTGCGGGACTCGCTGCTATTTGCGATGCGCTTGGAGCAGGAACGATTGTTTCAGGATAAGTTGAAGCTAGAGCAGACCGAAAAGGAAATCAAACTATTGCTGATACGGGGAGAGATGCAGGACCTGACGATCAATCAGCAACAATTGGAGATTGCGAACTTGAGTTTGGCTGCCGAAAAAACCGAAAACGAATTGGAAATCCTCCGGCAGTCAGAGCAAATCAAAGAAGCACGCTTTGAAAATCAGCAGTTAGAAACGCAGCGCGCGCGCCAAGCCTTGCAGTTGGTACAGGGCCGCTTGACCTTACAAGAACGGGAACGCCAGCTAAGCGATTTGGCTGAGGCTGAGGCCTTGACCAAGCTAGAACTAGCACAAAAAGAAGCCCTCCTCAAGGAGGAAGAGCAAGCCAATGCATTGCTCGCCAAGGACTACGAAATTCAACAACAAAATACGCTCGCTGCACAGCGAATCGGCCTCTTACTTTCCATTCTTTTTTTGCTAGTATTGGCGGGGCTTTTTTACGCGCGGAGCACCAACCGCAAGCTGAGGCATCAAAAGCTCGCAATCGAACAAGAACAAGAAAAATCCGAACGGCTCCTCCTCAATATTTTGCCACAAAGCGTCGCCCAAGAACTAAAGGAAAAGGGTAAGACGACGCCTCGTTACTATGAGAGTGTGAGTATTTTGTTTTCGGATTTTGTCAACTTTACGGTAATCTCAGCTCGCAGCACGCCGGAGCAAATCTTATCCGAGATGAATGATTGCTTTATGGGTTTCGATGCCATCATGGAGGAAGTCGGCATCGAAAAAATCCAGACTATTGGCGATGGTTATTTGGCGGTAGGAGGGATACCGGAAGAAGTGCCTGACCATGCGGAGCGCTGTGTGGAAGCAGCTCGTAGGATGATCGCCTTTCTCGCCGAAAGGCGCAAGCATAGCGAAATCAAGTGGCGTGCCCGTATCGGGATTCATTCTGGTCCGATTACGGCTGGGGTGGTGGGAACGAAGAAGTTTGCCTACAACATCTTTGGGGATACCGTCAATACTGCTAGTCGTATCGAAACTGCAGGCGAGCAGGGCCGCATCAATATATCAGCGGCTACCTATGAGTTGATCAAGCAGCGATATGAGTGCGAGTATCGCGGCAAGATCAGCGCCAAAGGCAAGGGTGAGTTGGATATGTATTTTGTGATCTAGAGGGTGGTTTTTTGCCGCTTCGCGGAACGCTTGTTTCTGTCGACGCAAAATGTTGCGTCGCTACTGGTAAATGCAATTTCTGCGAGGCAGCGATCCCATCAAAAATACTGCCCAAAACCTACGACCAGGCCACTTTCACCGCCCTGGAAAAGACCGAAGCCATAGTCAATTCGCAGCATAGCATTGTGGGCGCGTGGATAAATGATACGAAGGCCTGTGCCGACAAAATGTCGGAGATATTCTGGATTGCTAAAGTCATCCCAGCCACCGCCGGGTGTACGCCATACCCCAATGTCTGAAAACAAAACGCCTTGTATCGCAATATTGCGCCTTTCCAAAAAGCTATGGCGATATTCTAGATTCATGATTACAGTACCCGTACCACGGTCGACCCGATTGCCAGAGCCACGGATGTTGATACGACTATCGAGGACAAAGGGGGCAAAGGGAGACTCAATATTGGACGAAAGGCCTAAACGTATCCGCGTGGCTAGATTGCCTCTATACCGGATGCGGCGGAAATAGTGAAAATCATTGATAAACAATTGAAAAAAATCACTGTATTGTAGGTTGTAGACGCTTTCTACTAAGGTATAGTTGGCCCAGCCAGATAAGTAAATCGATTGATAATTGAGGCGATCTAGTTCATGAGTTAGTTTGACAAGCACCTTGGGCAAGTTGGCAGAGGCAGGTATGCTAGAAGGTAATTGCTCCGGATGGGGCAAGCGTTCGTAGCGTTCTATGAAATAGGTACTCCCTAAAGACAAGCGATGGCCTAGACTAAACTCATAGGAAGTGCCTGCTTCAAAGCTAAGATTGGTATAATCATAAGAAATAGGCCCGATCGGAAAGTATAAGGGCTCCGTAGAGGCATAGCGATGAAAGCCCGCACTGACCCCCCATTGGCTACCGCCGATATAGGGTTGCCGAAAAAAGACTTGATAATTGCTACGCCCATCGATATTGCGATAAGCCGCACTGAGCAATATGCCTCTTCCCGTTAAATTTAGTTCTGTGGCTCCTATTTCAAACCAGACATTGTCTCTAACGCCACTCACAGATACTTCCGGGAATAGGGTCCAGGCTTCTTCTATGATAAAAACGACTTTCCACTGGCCGGGAGCCAAAGTATCCAAGCGATGCTGGACCTTGGCGATGCTATAAAGATTTTGCAGCCGCTGCTGATCTGCCTCGATCCGCTCCGATTCTAAGGGCTGGCCTATTTGAGTCTGCAAAAAGCGTTTTAAATGACTTGGCTGTGTGCGGACAAGCCCCTCAAAAGCCACTGCCCTAACCATTTGTTTGGTTTGGGCAGAAAGGCTTCCACATATTTGTAAAGCCAGGCATAACAGCCAAATGGCCTTGATGTTCATTGAGTATTTCCCAATTAGATATTAAATCGTAAACCTAAATTATAGGTGCCTGCTTGCCCCATATTGGAAATCAAGAAAGCATTGGAAAAATAGGTATAGGAAAGCTCTAGTTCCAAATCGGGAGTGAACTGATACTTACTCCCTACGCCAAATTGGTAGAAGTAATCAAAGTTTTCTTGCCAATAGGGAGAGAAACTACCTAAGCCATAGATGGTGGTTTTTTTATTGGGAAAATAGCTTGCAATCACTGTTGCGGGCGTAGAGATACGATTGATCCGATTTTGCTCCGCCGAACCAATGTCTTCCCACATGAAGTCGATCTCAGTAAAAATCGAAAACTGCTGTCCGATCGGAAAATCATTGAAAAACTGTGTCCACCAAGTAGGACCATCCCAGTCGATATAGCGTACTCCGCCTTCACGGCCTGCTAAGTTTTGACCGAGGGGAATCCAAAAGGCACTTTGTACGGAAAAATTACTCCATTTGGGTACTGGTGCAAATCGAATCTTGGGGCCTACAGTCGTAAATCCCTGTCGAGTCGGATCAGCCAATGCGCCTAGCGGAAAATTGCTGGGATCTCCATATCTCACGGCCCGATAGCGCAGATCAAAGCCTATATTGAAGCGGGGAGTAAGACCGTAAACAAAGCTCGTAATGGTGGTGAAAAAGGTCGCTCTTTCATTGTATTGGCCCTGCTCATCTTTGGTCCGCTGAGTATAGAGATTGTTAAATATTTTTGTTTCGGTGGTGTTTTTGGGAATCGCGGCTGAGACTACATAGCGGGCCGAATTGGCTCCCGATGAGGTACTCGCACTTTCCATATCCACGGCATTTAGGGCCCAGTCATAAGTATAGTAGCGGACTCGAAAATCTGCTGGAATAGCCTGAGTTCTGTACTGATTGATATAGGCGAGGATTTCGGTTTCATTGCGTCCAAAGTCTTTGCCATACCAGCGAAAAATCTGAGAAAGCGATACCGTTTTGCTTTCCTCATCTAGCTGGATAAAGCTCGGATTATTGAGGGCGATACGCGTTTGCTGCTCGATTTGCTCTTCGAGGCGGTCTGGAAAATAAGCATTGGGGATGATGGGAGGACAACCCAGCGCACCACATACCAACACAAAGTGCAAGCGAGAATCAGGAAAAGTAGGAAATAGTAATTCCTTTTCGAGCTCGTTTAGGCTCATCAGTTTTCCCGATACGGTATGCACACTTTTATCAAAAAAATTGGTGATTTCCTGTACCGATGGGAT
>JBCAWW010000056.1:0-12693 GCA_038534415.1 Bacteroidota bacterium
AAAGAGTGGGAAAACAAACAGCTCATAGACCAACAAAAGGCGCAGGAAACATTGATTCAGGAGCAAAAAGACAATTTTTACTTTTTGCTACTCGGCTTGATTATGGTTGGGGGTTGTCTATGTGTATTGCTCTTTGCCTTTTGGGAAAGTCGTAAAGCGGCTCGTCTAGCGAAACATACTGCTAGCGTTAAGTCTTCTTTCCTCGCCAATATGAGTCATGAAATCCGTACTCCTATGAATGGCGTTTTGGGCATGACTGAACTGATTGAAAGCACAGATTTAAATCCTGAACAAAAGGACTATATCTCTACTATAAAACAAAGCTCCGAAAGCCTGCTAGGCATCATCAATGATATCCTCGATTTTTCTAAAATAGAAAGTGGGCATATGGAGCTAGAAAGGGAGCCTA
Organism: Bacteroidota bacterium; assembly: GCA_038534415.1. Taxonomy (GTDB): domain Bacteria; phylum Bacteroidota; class Bacteroidia; order J057; family J057; genus JBCAWW01. The sequence continues at coordinate 410 of JBCAWW010000056.1, forward strand.
TCTTTTTGCGTGGCCTGATTGAAGATTCCTTATCACTTTTTGCTGCTCAATGTGCATCTAGCGGCGTAGAATTATTATACTATATCGCTCCGGACCTGCCTGATGGATTTTTGGGAGACGATTTGCGGATCAAGCAAATCCTTTCCAATCTTATTTCTAATGCCCTCAAATTTACCAAGGATGGTTATGTCGCTGTAAAGGTGTTTGCTCATAGCAAAACTAGCGAGGAAGGCAAACTTTCTATGGGGTTTAGAATAGAAGACACTGGGATAGGAATTCCGGTCGAAAAGCAGGCTGGGCTATTCAATGCCTTTACCCAAGCGGACTCAAGCACTACCCGCAAATACGGTGGCACTGGACTTGGTTTGGCGATTTCAAAAAAGCTGGTGAATCTATTGAAGGGAGAAATTTGGGTCGAAAGCGAGGTAAATAAAGGCTCTGCTTTTTCCTTTACCATTGAAACAAAGGCTTGCCCTCCACCTGTGGATTTGAGCAAGATGATCCAACTGCCTGCTGGAAAAACGGTATTTATTGTCTCCGATTTAGAGACGCGGCAGGATATGCTTAAAGACTGGTTTGACCTTCGCGAGATTCATAGTCAGGCTTTCTCCTCCTTTAACCAAGTGATCGGCAATCAACTTCCGGATATTATTATTGTGGATAATCGAATTCGGACAGAATACGATTGGGTGGCCTTTAAGCGCTGGAAAAAGGATTGTCCCGTAATCTTGCTCGTCAATAAAGGCCTAGAACTGGCGGAAGCTGTGGAGGCCAATGTGCATAGCATTATGCACAAGCCAGTCAAATGTCAGAGCATGGGTTTGGCAATTGAAAATGCCTTGTCGTTAGAGACTCGACAAACAAAAGCGATCGTGAGCCCGCTCAATGTTGAGTTGACTGAGCGTTTTGCGAAGCAATATCCCCTCAACATCCTCGTAGCCGAAGACAATCTCGTCAATCAAAAACTCATCATGCGCATACTCGAAAAGTTGGGCTATGAAGCGCAGATGGTCACGAACGGGCAAGACGCGGTTTCGGCAGTGCATAAAGGCAATTTTGATATCGTCTTCATGGATATTCATATGCCCATTATGGATGGATTAGCGGCTACCCAAGAATTATTGGCTTCTCTGCCAGCAGAACGATTACCTCAAATTGTTGCCCTAACGGCAAATGCGATGGATGGTGACCGTGAAAAATATATTGCTGGAGGTATGAACGATTACTTGAGTAAACCCTTTAAGCAAGAAGAAATTAAAAAAGTCTTGCAAGCGGTGGCAACTACTCAATCTCCAGCGTAGCGATTATTCTCCCGGATATTTTACGCCCCATTCTGCCCGAAAACGATCCATCAATTTCATCAGTCTGAGACTTTCTGACCAAGGCATGATGGGGGATTCCTTTTTGCCTTCTGCTAAACATTGCATAGCATGAACCGCCTGATATTGAAGGCCGCTGCTCTCGTATGGGAAAGGATAATATTCTTCTCGTCCGTCAGCATACTCAATGCGTACCTCCGAAGATTTCCAAAACAAAGGCACGACAATTTTCCCTGCTGTACCAACAATCACCGCCTGGCGGGGCGAATCGACTTGTACCCCAGAACTTAGGCTTGCAAACGCGCCATTGGCATAGCCGAGCAAATAGGCCGATTGTTCATCCACACCCGTTTTGCCAATATGAGCGGTAGTACTCGCGTGCACAGGCTCCTCCCCAAATATATGATAGGCCAAGGCCAAGGGATATATACCAACATCCAACATGGCCCCGCCAGCAAGATCGGGATTCAATACTCTATGGTTGATATCATCGGGACCCTTAAAAGCAAAATCAGCCTGTAGTTGCTTGATTTCACCGATCCTACCTTCCTCCAACCATGCTTTGATTTGCACCCAAACTGGCAAAAAGCGCGTCCACATCGCCTCCATTAAAAAGACATTTTTCTCACGGGCTTTCTCGATCATCTCTGCCGTCTGTTGAGCATTGATAGCAATGGGCTTTTCACAGAGTACGGCCTTACCGGCTTCCAAGCACATCAAGGTATTGGCGTGATGATAGGGATGGGGCGTGGCGATATAGATAATATCTACTTCAGGGTCATTGGCCAAGGCTTCGTAACTGGTATGTACCGTATCTATGCCATATTGCTCGGCAAAGGCTTGAGCTTTACCCGCCGAACGAGAACCGACCGCTTGTAGCTTTGCCTTAGATACTGTTTGCATACCGGAGGCAAATTTTCCGGCGATTTTTCCTGTGGCTAGAATGCCCCATCGTATTTTCTCCATGCTGGGAAATTAGGAAAAGCTGCACAGAAAACCCTATCTTCCCTGCACTCAAAATTTAAGGTCCTATGCACGCTTGCGCGAAATCACGTTTTAAGCCGCTACTCTGGCTTGGTTTTTTCACCACAATCCTCTTTTCACTCTCCTGCAATAGCCCTGATGATGCTAGCCTCCAACTCGCCAAAACGGGGAAATGGGAGACCATCGCTAGCCAAGATGGGAGTATGCCAGTGGCGCGACATGAAGCTGCCTACGTCAAATGTGGGGAAGTATTTGTCTTGTTAGGAGGCCGTGGTATTAGGCCCGTAAGCATTTTTGATCCAAGAGTAGGGGAGTGGCGCGAAGGCAATGCTCCGCCAATTGAGATACATCATTTTCAGGCTGTTTCCTACCAAGACAAGGTCTGGATTATGGGAGCTTTGACTGGGCCTTATCCGGGGGAAACGCCCATCCCTCACATCTACACCTATGATCCTCAAAAAGACATTTGGGCCAAGGGAGATTCCATTCCGACTGATCGCCTAAGAGGTGCAGCTGGCCTTTCTGTTTATGAAGATAAATTTTATGTGAGCTGCGGGATCAAAGATGGCCATCGCGGGGATCATAAAACTTGGCTTGATGAATACGATCCCGCCACCAGCAAATGGCGAGTTTTGGCGGATGCTCCTCGCGCTAGGGACCATTTTCAATCTACTGTATACCATGACAGTTTGTTTGTGGTGGGAGGGAGGCGTTCCCGGGCACCGGACTCCACCATGCTTTTTCCCGTAGCGGAGATTGACGTATATGATTTCAAGACAGGGGAGTGGGCGACTTTGCCGAACGCTTTACCTACGCTGCGTGCAGGGACTTATAACGCTATAATGGGACACGAACTGTTGGTACTGGGGGGAGAATCTCCAGACCAAGAACCTGCCCATAGTGAAGTGGAAGCCCTCGATCTCAAAGACTATACTTGGCGTTCTCTCGCAGAGATGCTAGAAGGAAGACATGGCACCGGGGCGATTTTGCATGAAGATCATCTGTATGTTGCTTCCGGGAGCGCTAATCGGGGCGGTGGACCTGAGCTGCAAAGTCAAGAAGCTTTTCATTTCCCCACCGTGGAACGCGAAGCCGTATTTTTAAATGATGCAGTCGTATTAGGGATATTATTGGCAGTGCTGGCCTTTGTCTTTATTAGCTCAAGCAGTGAAGTGAAAGGCTGGAAGCGCTTTTATGGCGTTATCCCACCGATAGTGCTTTGTTATTTTATCCCTGCCTTACTCAATTGGCCCCTTAATCTCATCGATCCCGAAACCACTGGGCTCTATAATCCTGTGGCCTCGCGCTATCTATTACCGGCCTGTTTGGTATTGCTTTGTATCAGTATTGATTTCAAAGGTTTGATTGGTTTGGGCTCAAAGTCGCTGATCATGTTTTTGACGGCTACTGTGGGGATTGTGATCGGTGGCCCTATCGCTCTCCTAATCATCGGTAACTTTTTTCCCGGTATCGTCGATGTAGGCGAAGGAGAGGAACTATGGCGAGGACTCTCTACTATTGCCGGTAGTTGGATTGGTGGAGGTGCCAACCAGACAGCTATGAAGGAGATTTACGGCGTTTCCGAACGCTTATTCTCAGCTATGGTCGTGGTGGATGTTGTAGTCGCCAATATTTGGATGGCCTTCCTATTGGTAGGCGCTGGCCGTACAAAAAAGATTGACAAATGGCTCAGAGCTGATTCTAGTGCCATCGATGACCTTAAGGACCGAGTAGAAGCATATAGCGCGAGTATTGCCAAAAACCCTACTACCACAGATTATTTCAAGCTATTGGCAGTGGCATTTGGCGCCACCGCTTTGGCCCACATCGGCAAAGATTGGATCGCGCCTATATTTCAAGAAATCAATAAAGCCTCTATGAGCATACTCAATGCTGATGGTAGTCTTATGTACCCCAATGGTAAACTGGTCGAATGGGGATTGAGTTCGCTAATGTCTTCCTTCTTTTGGCTAATAGTGATTGCCACTACGATCGGATTACTGCTTTCCTTTACGCGGGCTCGACGTTTGGAAGGGGTCGGTGCCTCCAAAATTGCTACGGTATTTATCTACTTCTTAGTAGCCACCATCGGAATGAAAATGAATATCCTAGAGGTCTATCAAAACCTAGGAGTGTTTTTTGTTGGCCTGATCTGGATGCTCATCCACGTAGGTCTATTGTTGACCGTAGCGCGCTTGATCAAAGCGCCATTTTTCTTTGTCGCAGTGGGGAGTCAAGCCAATGTTGGAGGAGCCGCTTCCGCACCCGTTGTTGCCTCTGCTTTTAGCCCTGCCTTGGCTCCTGTGGGGGCATTGATGGCTGTGTTGGGCTATGCCCTCGGGACCTATGGGGCGATCATCTGTGCTTACATGATGGAGATGGTTTCGAGGGGCTTGTAACCATTGATCAATTGGACTGGTAAACTCAGCAGAAAAATGTAACAGAATAGGCTCATTTACATAGTTTCCTCGCCGCATATCCTGTAGATTTGCCTGCATGGAACCATTATATCCTCTTCGCTTTCGCACTATCTTTAAAGACAAAATTTGGGGCGGTCAAAAAATCCAAACCATTTTACATAAAGACTTTTCTCCTCTCCCTAACTGTGGGGAAACCTGGGAGATTTCCGGGGTAGACGGCAATGTTTCTATTGTTGCAGAAGGTGCCTTGGCAGGTCAATCTCTCAAGCAATTAATTCAAAGCTATCAGGGACAATTGTTGGGGCAATCGGTATATGATCGCTTTGGGGATTCATTTCCCTTATTGGTCAAATTTATCGATGCCAATGCCGATCTCTCTATTCAGGTCCACCCTGATGATGCTTTAGCTAAGGAACGCCACAATTCTTTTGGTAAAACAGAGATGTGGTACATTTTTCAAGCTGATGAAGGTTCTAAGCTGATCACTGGCTTTAATCAATCTCTGGATAAAGAAAAATATCAATCCTATTTCGAAAGCGGTCGCTTGATGGAAATTCTCAATCAAGAAGAGGTCGAAGAAGATGATGTTTTCTTCTTGCCAGCAGGGCGCGTACATACCATCGGCAAAGGTTTATTGTTGGCCGAAATACAGCAGACCTCTGATATTACTTATCGAATTTATGATTTCGATCGCCGAGACGCTGAGGGCAACTTACGCGAACTCCACGTAGAACAAGCGCTTGATGCCATTGACTATCAGCACTATGATGAGTACAAGACCTTGTATGAAAAAAAGAAAAATGATACCGTAGAAATGGTCAAGTGCGACTATTTCGTTACCAATCGTTTGCATTTTGATCAGGAGGTTGAACGCAGCTATCAGCATTTAGACTCTTTTGTGATTCTCGTTTGTGTTGGGGGGGCTTTGACGATTGAAACTACTGGTAGTGAGGAGATTAAGATGAAAAAGGGGGAAGCTTTGTTGGTGCCCGCAACTATAGAACACTTAAGGCTAAAACCTGAGAGAGACTTTAAATTGTTGGAATCCTTTGTTCCAATGGCCTGACTTTAATCATGAGGGTCCGTAAGTAGTAATTGAATATTTTTTGTATTGGTTTATACTGGTATTGGTAATAAATTTATCAAACATCACACTCCTCTACAGAAAACTATATGCCCTCGTTCTTAGATAGGCTTATTGATTTTGGGAATACTGAATCTACTCCCCCTGAAAAACGGAAATGGGTAAAGCTGAGCAATATTAGTGCGCTGCTCTCTCTTCTTGGTTTTTTGGCTCATGGAGTTGTGTTCTCATTCATCGGCACTTATCCCTTAGCCATCCTCGCATATTTGATTGCAGGAGCCCAGATTGGCTTATTCTTCCTAAATAAACAGCGAGTCTACCAGCCCAATTGGCTGATCTATCAATTTGTCAATAGCTTTTTCATCTTTTACTTTTCTACCGTACTAGGGGATCAAGCCCCTGTTTTTTGGTTTTATCTGATTGTACTCAAGACTTCTTTTGTCTACACCTTCGGTAAGCGTTTTCGTTGGGCAAAAAGAGGGCTTATCGCTTATCTTGCTGCTTTAATGATTGCCGATTTAGGCTTTGGTCTGAGACCTTTTGGATCCTATCTGATTCCTCCCGAATACAGTGATTTATTTGTCATATTTGAGCCCGCTTGCTGTTATGCTTTGCTACTATTATTCATTTATTATTTTGTTACGCAAACGCGTATCACTAGCATTAAGCTGGCAAAGCAAGCCTCTAATTTAGAATCCAAAAACAAAGAATTAGAAAGACTCAATAATGAGTTAGATAAACTGGTCTATCATGCTTGGCATGATTTAAGAGCTCCTATTGCCTCCGCTATGGGCTTGATCAATTTGGCGAAGGATGAAACCAATCTAGAGGTGATCCAACAATATCTAAATCTACAAGACAAATCTCTGCACAAACTAGATAAGCTGATACGCGATTTATTGGATTATAAAAGGAATCGTGAGCTTGCCGTAAAGACCCAATCGGTTGATTTTGAGGAAGCAGTCGAAAAAGCGGTTCAGCTTTGTTGCAAGGAAGAAGGGATGCTTGGGGCTGATTTTCAAGTAGTCGTGGATCAAAATGGTGAGTTTTTGTCTGATCAGAGTCGCCTTGATATGATCTTAAAGAACCTAATCTCCAACGCTATCCGCTACAGCAAACCAGATCAAATCAAGCCTCAAATTAAAGTCGAAATAAAAAGCTTGGGAGACCACGCCAAAATAATGGTCCAAGACCGAGGAATCGGTATCAGGAAAGACCTTCATGACCGAATATTTGAAATGTTTTATCGGGGTTCAAACCAAAGTGAGGGAACGGGGCTTGGCTTATATATCGTCAGTGAAACGGCTAAGAAGCTAGGGGGCAATGTGGCCCTTGATTCAGCGCTAGGAGAGGGGAGCACTTTTGAAGTTTCTATTCCCAATCTTTCGCCTACGGATCATTTGATCAAATTTCGCCGTGAGGAAACTCAACTTCCAGCCTTGCCCGAATTTGCCTAATTTTGGGCATGCATAATGCGGATGTTGTTGTGATTGGCGGGGGATTGGCAGGCTTGGTTTCAGCTTTAGAGCTCGCTCAAAAAGGTCATCAGGTCAGTCTGGTAGAAAAAAACGTCTACCCCTTTCACAAAGTTTGCGGTGAATACATTTCCAAGGAGACGCTTCCCCTTTTGTCCCGACTTGGACTAGATCCTTTTGCAATTGGGGCTCAGGATATCAAAAGACTTAGCCTCAGTTCCCCCAAAGGCAAGCTCGCCCATACCCAACTCCCATTGGGCGCTTTTAGCATCAGTCGCTATCAATTAGACCACGCGCTAGCTCAACTAAGCGTTGCGCGAGGCGTAAATCTCCTCACCCAACTCAAGGTAAACGAAGTCCGCTATGATAGGGGGCAGCACTATCTTACGCTTTCTGATGGTAGTGAGATCAAGGCAAAACTCGTGATCGGCTCCTACGGAAAACGCAGCCACTTGGATCGAGTATTTGAGCGGCCCTTCTTCAAAAAAAGATCCCCTTACCTCGGGGTAAAATATCATGCGAATTTAGATTTTCCGGCTGATTTAGTGCGTCTCCACAATTTCCAGGCAGGTTATTGCGGTATTTCTCGGGTAGAAGGAAGTGAGAGAGTCAATATTTGCTTTTTAACTACCCGCGAACATTTGCGACATCACAAAAGCATACCGCTGATGATGGAAAACGTTCTGCATCGCAATCCCCTCCTCAAAAAAGAACTCGAATCTGCGACTTCACTTTTTGAGAAGCCACTCGTCATCAACGAAATCTCTTTTGTACCCAAAGATTTGGTGGTAGATCATATCCTGATGGCAGGAGATTCTGCTGGTATGATTATGCCCTTAGTCGGGAACGGTATGGCTATGGCGATGCACGCTGCCTGGATGCTGGCTGGTTGGGCCGATGGTTTTTTACAACAGAAATATGATCGAACTCAGTTGGAAAGGGGATACCTTCGCGATTGGCAAAAGCAATTCAAATTGCGTTTGTGGGCCGGACGACAATTGCAACAAATGTTTGCCCGTACCTTTTGGTCAGAATTAGCCGTTAAGGGCCTGGCGAGCTTTCCGCGGATCGGACAAGCGGTCATTAGCAAAACGCACGGCCTCCAATTTGGTGAAGAAGCATATGTGGCGAAACCGTAGTAAGGAAAAGGAATGGTTGGATGACCTAGAGCAAGCTGGACCCGATTTGGCTACCACTCTGCATCAACTCAGTCTGATCAACCGTTGGTTAGGGACGCATATCAGTATTATCAGGGCCCTGCCCAAAATGCTTGCCGATGTCTCCAAAACACGAAAAATCCGAATCGTAGATCTGGGTTGTGGAGGCGGCGATCTATTGCGAAAGTTAGCTAGTTGGGGACGAAAAAATGCGTATCAATTCGACTTAATCGGGATCGATGGCAATGCCAATACTTTAGCATTTGCAGCGAAGCAATCACAAGATTTTCCTGAAATTAGCTATCTAAAACAAGATTTGCTGGCCAATACTCAGCTGCCCTCGGAGACCGATTTGGTGATCAGCAGTCAGTTTTTGTACCATTATTCTGATCAAGCCCTAGCTGAGCTTTTCAAACAACTCCCTACCCAATGTAGTTTAGGGCTTATTAGTTCAGATTTACACCGACATCCATTGGCTCATTTTGCTTTTGCTACTTTGACTCGGCTACTGCCTGTACATCCGATGATCCGTCATGATGGCTTACAAGCTATAAAGCGAGGCTTTCGCCGTTCAGAATTGCTTGCTATCCTGCAAAATTCCGGTTTAAGCCAATTTCGCTTACGCTGGGTTTGGGCCTTTCGTTTTCAGCTCCTTATCTTCACTACTGCCTATGCTTGAATTTGCTTACCGCTCCACCGAAGATGAATGGATGGACGATCTAGAGATGGAAGGTCCCATGCTTTCAAAGACCTTAGATCAATTGAGTAAAATCAACTATTGGTTGGGAGGCTCAGGTCCGAGTGTCAACGGCTTGGCTCGTTTAGTCAAGAAGGTACCTCAAGCCTCCTATAAGATTGTAGATTTAGGGTCCGGAGCTGGGGATACCCTGCGTGCAATGGCCAAATGGGGGCGCAAAAATAATATCAAACTCCAATTGACTGGGCTTGATGCCAATGCGCATTGCATTCGTTATGCCCAAGAAAAATCTCAAGATTTCCCCGAAATCAACTTTCAGCAGCTAGACTGCTTTGGGAAAGAATTTTTTCAACAAGAGTATGACATCATCCATTGTGGGCTATTTTTGCACCATTTTACGGATGAGCATCTATTAGAATATCTGCCACGCCTTAGCCAATTGGCCAATACAGGTTTGGTGATCAATGATCTCCACCGTAGCAAAATTGCCTATCGACTTTTTCAATTGGTTTGTACTGTCTTTCGCTCTTCTGATATGGTAAGGCATGACGGGCTCGTCTCCATCCAAAGGGCATTTACTCGCCAAGACCTCAAACAACTTTTACCTATTACCCCACTGATTAGCTCAGAATTACGCTGGCAATGGGCCTTTCGCTATCAAATGATTTTGGATACGCGTGCCTACGGTCAGCCCCAATAATATGAATGCTCCTAAAATCATTGCAACCGCTACTGCTCAGCCACAGTACACGCGTTCTCTGGAAGAGTCCTGGGCTCATATCCAAAAATGGGTAGAACCTTTGCCCGAACGTCAGCAAAAGAAGGTGCTGCGCATCTTTCGTTATGCCAATGTCGACCGACGCTACGCGATTATGGACATTGATGAAGTCTTTCATCCTACTTCCTTCCAGGAAAAGAATGATTTCTATAAGGAAAAAATGATCGACCTAGGCGAGGAAGCGCTCCGTAAAGCCCTCGATCGCGCTGGCCTGCAGCCTACAGAACTCGATTATATCATTACGACCAGTTGTACTGGATTGATGATCCCTTCGGTGGACGCTTATCTGATCAATCGCCTCAAGATGCGGCAAGATATTGTCCGCTTGCCCGTAACCGAAATGGGGTGCGCAGCAGGTACTTCTGCTTTGATTTATGCCCACGACTTTCTCAAAGCCAATCCTGGCAAAAGAGCAGCTATCTTGGCCTTAGAGTCTCCTATGAGCACTTTCCAGCATCAAGATTTCTCTATGACCAATGTAGTGAGCGCCGCAATCTTTGGCGACGGAGCGGCTTGTGCTATCGTGGGACCGACTGAGGAAGTACGCCCTGCTATCCTTGACACCGAAATGTATCATTTCCCAGATGCGATAGACATGATGGGCTATAATTTCCTCAATTCAGGTTTTCAGATTGTGCTGGACAAAACCGTCCCTGATCGTATCCAAGCTCATTTTGATGATATCCTGCACCCCTTTCTCGCCAAGAGTGATTTGACCGTGAAGGATGTTGAGCATTTTATATTTCATCCCGGAGGTAAAAAAATCGTGCAAATGGTAGAGGATCTCCTGCACGACTTAGATAAAAACATAGATGAGTCTAAAGGCGTTTTGCGCGACTTTGGTAATATGTCCAGCGCTACGGTCTTGTATGTATTGGATCGCTACCTAGAAAAACAGATTCCTGCTGGCGACTATGGCTTGATGTTGGCTTTTGGTCCCGGCTTTTCGGCTCAACGACTACTTCTCCAATGGCAATAGAAACGCGTACTCCGCTCTTTAGAGGTCAAGATTACTGGGCGCTCGTATTGGGTGGCTCAAAGGGAATCGGATTAGCCACGGCGCGCAAATTAAGAGCCGAAGGCATGAACGTCTGCGTTGTGCATCGGGATCGGCGTCAGGAGCACGCCCAGATAGAAGCAGATTTTGCCAAACTTGCTGCTCTGCCGGGAGAGTTTATCGGTCTGAATGTCAATGCCTTTTCAGAAAGCAGTCAAGAAAAAATTTTAACAGCTTTGGCGCCAGCCAAAGGCAAATTGAGACTTTTGGTCCATGCGCTTTCGAGGGCCAATCTTCGTCCTCTAGCCCATGGCGAACGCTCCTCTCCCTCCTTCCCAGATGATATATCAGCGGAGCTACAAGCGGCTTGGTCTCAGCTCTTAACTCCTGCGGAGAACGCTAGAGCGGGTGTCTTACAACTCGATGACTTTCAACATACCATCCATCAAATGGGTTTGAGTTTGTTGAGTTGGACACGATTATTTTTAGACCAGGCTTATTTTGCTCCTGATGCGCGCATCATAGGCTTGACCAGCGAAGGCAACCAAAAAGTCTGGCCGCAATATGCCGCTGTTTCTGCTGCCAAAGTGGTGCTAGAATCCCTAGCGCGCAGCATGGCGGTGAGCTTGGCCCCTCATGGTCTTCGCACCAATATTGTGCAAGCTGGCATTACGGATACGCAGTCATTGCGGATGATACCAGGACAAGAACAGCTACGCGCTGCTGCCATCGCGCGCAATCCTTTTGGCAAGATGACGACTCCTGAAGATGTCGCCAATGTAATTGCCCTCCTTGCCACGGATGAAGCCGCTTGGATCAATGGTGCGCTCATCGCTGTCGATGGAGGCGAACGACTACGCTAATGAACTATCTCGAACATATCCCCAGCCTGCTGCCTTATGGTCCAAACTTTTTGTTTGTGGATCAATTGGAAGGGGTAAATACAGAGGGAATTAGTGGCTTGTATACCTTTTCTCCTGAGGCCTATTGGGTCGCGGATCATTTTCCCAATAATCCGATTGTACCCGGCGTACTCATTACTGAGTGCATGGCCCAGATTGCCTTGGTGAGCTTTGGCTTGTATCTCTACCATCAAAAAAATGATGCTTGGCCGAGTGGCGGCGGTATTGCTTTTACTGAGTCTCAAGTCAAGTTTTGGCATCCTTTAAGGCCGGGGGAAAGCGTTCGCGTACAAGCGCAAAAAGAATATTATCGTCTTGGCAAACTCAAAGTCAGCGCCGAAATGAGTCTACTATCCGGACAAAGGATCGCCAAGGGGGTGCTCTCTGGTGTCATGAATCGAAAAGCCCTATGAAAGAAAAGGCATCTAAGCCAATCGCATTGGGAGCAACCACTCCCATACCGCTAATGAC
>JBCAWW010000057.1:0-12690 GCA_038534415.1 Bacteroidota bacterium
CTTTCAAGGGGCTGAGATTGCTTGATAGGAGCTTGGCCAGCAAATACAGCTATGCTTAAGCTACAGAAGCAGAATAGGGTGAAAAAAGATTTGAGAGCAACTTTCATTTGTAAGGGGATTACATGAAGGTAAGATGTGCTCCATAGGCGATGAATACAAGTACGGATGTCTTTCCGTGTAGGTTAAGCATAGCTGTATTTGCTGGCCAAGCTCCTATCAAGCAATCTCAGCCCCTTGAAAGTGCGCATCAAAGCATTGATGCTCATCAAATGGCGGCCAAATCCTACGAAATTCAATACGGTAGCCATGAGCCCACCCGCAAAGGAGGGATCTTGATCTTAGTGGCAGGCATTGCCTTGATGGCTTTGAGCCCGCTAGCGCTCAACCGGATGGTGCCTAAAGCGACACCCCTCGTTTCCAAGGGATAAGTTTATGGTTGCAGCACCTTTTTGCTTGATTTTCGTATATTAGATTAGCAAAATTAAGCAATGACAAAGCTTGTAGAACAAATTTATATCCTAGCCCAACAAGGCTCAAGAGCAGAGCAATACGCTGCAATAAATGCGATTCTCGCTTTGCTGGAAGAGGAGGATACCTCATTATCTCCCGCTCAGATTAAGGAACTTGATCGGCGCGAGGCTCTATTGCTAGAGGGTAAGATGTCCGTTCAGACCGTTGATGATGCCATCGCCAGTATAGAAACGAAGCTAGACAAAGCATCATGAGTTTTCGTTTAGTGATCTCTACTGCGGCAGTGGCTGATATGGAAGCTGCAGCTATCTGGTATGAAGATCGGCAAACTGGCTTAGGCCATAAATTTCTTGCCGAGATAAGAAAAGGCTTTCAAAATGTACAATCATCGCCTGAAAGATATCCTTATGCTGATGAGGATAAGGAATGGCGTTTCCATTTATTGGCTGCTCCCTTTCGATATTACAAAATCATTTATCAAATCAAGGCTGATCAGATAACCGTAGTAGCGGTTTTTCATACTAGTCAAGATCCAGAAATTTGGCAGGCTAGAGATTAAAGCCTAAAGCGACACCCCTCGTTTCCAAGGGATAAAGTCGTCTTGCCCTAAAGCTACTGCCTTCGGGACGGCACGCCCACTGGCGACTTCGATGATATAGTCAAGTATCTCCCCCCCTTTACTGGCGAGGTCATCCTCACCCGTGATGATGGTGCCGGTATTGATATCGATAATGTCGGGCATGCGCTCTGCGAGGCTGGTATTGGTCGCGAGTTTGACTACCGGACTCACAGGATTGCCCGTTGGGGTGCCGAGGCCAGTGGTAAATAAAGTTACCGTGGCGCCTGCTCCTGCTAAGCCAGTGGTCGATTCGACGTCATTGCCGGGCGTACAAAGCAAATGTAGACCCGGACCTTGCACCGGCTCAGGATAATCCAAGGCGGCTACAATGGGAGAAGTGCCTCCCTTTTTGGCGGCTCCGGCTGATTTCATGGCGTCAGTGATGAGGCCATCACGAATATTGCCGGGAGAAGGATTCATATCAAAACCAGAACCTACCGCCTCGGCGGCATCTGAATAGTCTTTCATCAAGGAGAGGAAGCGTTCGGCGACGCCCTCACTCACACAACGATTGGCAAGCTCCTGCTCAACACCGCATAGCTCCGGAAACTCCGACAAAATAGCCGTCCCGCCAAGGGCCACTAGCAAATCCGAAGTGTAGCCAATGGCTGGATTGGCCGTAATCCCCGAAAACCCATCTGAGCCCCCGCATTCTAGCCCGATCACTAATTTACTCAGCGGAGCTGCTTGCCGACTCGTTTCATTGGCTTGGGCGAGCCCTACAAAAGTATGCTTGACGGCTTCTGCTACGAGTTCGCGTTCTGACTTAGATTTTTGCTGCTCAAACCAGTAGAGGGGTTTGGCTAAGTGAGGGTTGCGTTCTACGAGAGCCGTCTCTAACAAAGAAATTTGCGCATTTTGACAGCCTAAACTGAGGATGGTGGCTCCCGCTACATTGGGGTGATCGATATAGGCCGCCAACAAGCGACAGAGCATAGTGGCGTCTTGACGAGTCCCGCCGCAGCCGCCATCATGCGTCAAAACTTTGATACCGTCTACATTCGGGAAATAGCGTTTTGCCTTGAGTTCCTCTGGGCTAAGATGGATATCAGTCGCTAATAACTGGCTTGCGTCTGCGCCTTGGCGATGGAGCGTTTTGAGTGCGTTGACATCTAACTTTTCTACTCGTTTTTGCTGATACCCCAGTGCTTCGGTGAGACTTTGGTGGATCAGTTTGACGTTGCGATTCTCGCAAAAAACCAGTGGGATAATCAACCAATAATTGGCGGTGCCTACTCGTCCGTCTGCGCGATGATAGCCATCAAAGCTTTTGCCCTGCCAGCGGCTGACATCAGGAGCTATCCATTTTTCTGTCCCAGAACGCTTAGTTGTGCTTTCGGCAGCGTGAGATACATTGGCCGTCGTGATCAAGGCTCCTTGCGGCAATGCTTTGAGGGTGCGGCCAACCAATACCCCGTAGAGATAAACGGACTCCCCTTCAGCCAATGCCTCCCTCGTAAATTTTTGTTTTTGAGGGATGCGTTCCACGAGTGGGAAAGCCAAATCAGCCTCTCGATACTCGTAGCCTGCCTCCAGATCACTGAGGGCGACTAAAAGATTGTCTTTGGGATGGATGCGGAGGACGGGATTTTTGATCATATCGTTCTTGAAAATTTCAAAGCTAGACGCTTTTACTAATTTAGCAGAAAGCACATAATAATATGAATGTCCATCAGGCGGTAACGGTTGCGGAGGCAAAGATCAGACCTTATATCCTCGAAACGCCCATTGAATACTCTCCTTGGCTCAGTCAAGAGACGGGAGCAGAAGTTTGGCTCAAGTTAGAGCATCTGCAACGCACGGGTTCCTTCAAACTGCGTGGGGCAGCCAATAAATTGCTTTCTCTTGCGCCAGAGGCGGCCAAAAATGGTATTATCACGGCTTCTACCGGCAATCATGGTGCTGCAGTGGCTTATATGGCGCAAAAGCTCAATCTCCCTTGTCAGGTCTTTGTTTCCAATGAGGTCGCTCCCACCAAGGCCGCTGCCATGGAGATTTACGGTGCCAAACTGCACTATCACGGCAATGACCCGATTGAGTCAGAACTCCTCGCTCGTAAGATTGCCGAAGAAAAAAATATTCCTTTTGTTTCTCCATATAATGATCCTGAAATCGTGGCGGGACAAGGTACGATGGGGCTGGAAATCGATCGCCAAATGTCTGCTATGGATGCTGTGTTCACGCCTGTGGGTGGGGGAGGCCTGATCAGCGGTACGGCGGGCTATCTCAAAACAGCCCGGCCAGCAGTGCAGCAAATTGGCTGTCAACCCGAAAATTCGGCCGTTATGTACGAATCCATCAAAGCAGGCAAAGTCGTAGATATACCCTCTATGCCTACGATCTCAGACGGAACAGCCGGTGGTATGGAGCATGATAGCATCACTTTTGGCCTCTGTCAGCGATTTGTTGATGATTATATAATGGTCTCAGAAGAGGAAATTCGCGCGGCTATGCTATTTTTGCTTGAGAAGCATTACTATCTCGTAGAAGGGGCGGCTGGACTTTCTATTGCCTCGCTGCGCAAACAAGCAGCAGATTTTAGGGGTAAAAAAGTGGTCCTCGTTCTCTGCGGACGCAAAATAGGCCTAGATAAACTGCAAAAAGAAGTGCTAAAGCAGGCACATTAGCCCCCCTTGATCCAACAAATCAACAATTCATTGGAAACATTTATCCTCGAACGCATACAGTCTCTTTACGAAAACACGGTCGAATATAATTTGACCGAAAGTGGGGTGCATCCCTATAGCCTCAAAGAGCTGCTCAATCCCGACGAGCTCAATGCTTTGCTGGAGCTATCGTTGGGCTATGGCCAGACCAATGGCTCTATTGAGTTGCGGGAGGCCATCAGTAAATTATACCCAGAGGGCAGTGTCGATAAAGAGCAAGTTTTGGTTACCAATGGCTCATCTGAGGCCAACTTTGTCGCCATGAAAAGTCTGCTCAAAGCGGGGGATGAAGTATTGGTTATGCTGCCCAATTATCTGCAAATATGGGGCATAGTCGAGGATATGGGCTGTGTGGTGAAAGGTTTTAGTCTGAAGGCAGAATTGGATTGGGCCCCAGATATGAGTGAGCTTTTTGAGCTTATCAGTCCACGTACCAAGATGATCGCGCTTTGCCATCCCAACAATCCTACAGGAGCGGTTTTGACTGAGTCTGAGATGCAGGAGATTGTGCGTTTGGCTGATTCAGTAGGCGCGTGGATCTATGCAGATGAGATTTATCGCGGTGCCGAACTCGATGGGGTTGAATGCCCCAGCTTTATCGGTATGTATGACAAGGTCGTCGTCAATGGGGGCTTGTCCAAAGCCTATGCCTTGCCTGGTTTGCGGGTGGGGTGGTTAGTCGGGCCTAGAGAAATCATCGACGAAGCTTGGAGCTATCATGATTATACCTCGATCACGGCCAGTGTTTTGAGTCATACGGTTGCGACTAGGGTTTTACAGCCTGATATGCGCTTAAAGATCTTGGATCGGACGCGGCAATTGCTCAATCAAAATTTGGATATACTGCAAAATTGGCAAGCAACTTTTGGCAATTCCTTTGATATGATTCCTCCGCAGGCTGGGGGGATGGCTTTTATGTCTTATCGCTTCGCAAAACGCTCAGCCGAAATCTCCGATTATCTACGTGAAAAGCACAGCGTTTTTGTGGTACCGGGTAGTGCTTTTGGTATGGAGGGCTATCTACGTCTTGGCATAGGCGCTGAAGAAAACTACTTCCGCGCGGGCCTCGCCCGCATCAAAGAAGGCCTAGCTGCCTTGCAACTTTTGTAAAGAAGTCGCATCCTTGATTTGATGCAAGCGCTTAAGCTAGGTTCCTATTATGGCGAGTCCAATCGCCAATTGAGTCTGCCAGACCTCTTACTCACGGATTTGGTCTATACCCACAACTATGTGGATTGGCATTATCATGAGCATGCCTACTTTGCTTATCTACTCAAAGGACAATTAGGTGTCACCGATCGTAAGCAAACGCACCAGCTGGAGACCGGTAATCTACATTTTCATTATTCGGAGGAGCCTCACTGCAACCATAAGCCCGATATTTTTACGAGGAGTTTCCATTTAGAAATTCACCAAAACTGGTTTAAGCGCTACGACCAAAAGCCTCACAAAGAGGCCGGGAGTCGCTTGATCATGCATCCGCAACAGCATTTGCTATTTGAGCAAATCTACCGCGAGTCTTATCTAAAAGATGCCGATGCCAATCTAAGTATCGATGCCTTGGTCTTACAACTAATGAGTCATATGGCGACTCATGATACTGTTTATCAGCCCCAGAGCCCGCTTTGGCTCAAGCGCTTAGAGAGTATTTTGCATGAGGAAACCAACAGCCTGAGTCTTGGCCAGCTGGCAGAGCTCTTAGATGTGCATCCTGTCTATTTGTGCCAAGAGTCCTCCCGAGTCTTGGGCTGTACCATGGGCCAATACCGTCGTAAACTCAAGTTGACTCGTGCGCTTACCGCCATGCGGAACGCTCAGTCCAGCCTCACCGAGGTAGCTTATATGAGTGGTTTTAGCGACCAGAGTCATTTTTGCCGTGTGTTCAAGCAGGTATTTGGCTATACGCCTCTCCAATACCGTAAAAAGTTTTTGCAGGCTTGGGATTTGACTCCGTGAGCTTGAAGTTTGGGAAAAGCCTCCTAGTCTTTAGTATCGTTCTCAACGATAAAGTCCATTTGGCTGGTATTTTTGTGCGGAGCCTGCCTCGCAAAATCCTTCATATTACCCCGGTAAAGCCGGGTTTTCGACTCGCTATACTGCGTCTTTGTGCCTTGGCTCAACCCAAAACTGCTGCGCTCTTTCTGGACATCTATTGCGTTCAGGATGCTTAGTCATTTTTCAGGAAATAGCCCTCATTTGAAATGGCATCCTCGCTGATATAAATGCTGGCGGCTTTAAACCAAACTTCAGCATAGTTGCCATCGGCATATTGTTTTTGAATATCCCCTCCGTGAGTCTCTGCTCCTGAACACCAGTTTCTATTGACTTCAGGAGATTTGCCATTGGTCTGGTTATAAGCCCCTTGTTTGAAAAATAAGCCTTCCTCTGCGTAGGCATTTTCTCGCTCCACTCCGTCTTGACCAATTGGCACAAATAGGTCTTGGGTTTGTTGGGGGATAGCAGCCGTGCTTGTATACTCAGACTTGATTAAGTTTTTGCTAAATGAAAGCGTATCATGGCCCTCACTCATAAATGTCAGGTACATCATGCCCGCTTTTACCTCTATTTCATAACTAAATTCTTCTCCTAAGGCAATCCCATCCTGAGGTTCGGCTGGATAGGTGTTTTCTTCACTACCCACCACCGAAAAGTCATATCCCCACACCGCAGTCGAATAATCCCATCGCCCAGAGTTGTCATCGCCTGCCGTATTGATTTCATAATGCCAAAAAACGGAACCCTTGCTATGGCCTGGAAACTTCTTGTAAAAGATTTTGAGCGGTTCGTTTTCATGGCCATCAGCGCTATGAATCTGGCCAACAACTACGGAGTATGAAGCCGCTACTCGAGCATCGCCCGTAGCTGATACATTCATCACTTTGAGCGTCGCACTCAATTTGGCATCGGTATTAGGATACCATTTTTTTGCTTGTGCCAATTCGGTTCTGGTGTTATTGGAGGTGCCATGGGTGTCCCCAGCATTAGGGGCTTTGTAAACGATCCAATCTCCCTTTTCATCATTTGCGGTGTAAAAGAAATCCTTGTGCTCAAAATCATTTGCATACCCCACGTTTGAGCCATCCCCTAAAATCAATTTCCAATCATCAAAAAATGGAATAAGATCGCTGGCATATAGGCTCGTCTCTACCTCCTTTTTAGCAGGTTTTTTATCGCTACTTTGGCAGCTATTAAAGACGATCCCGAGGCCTAAAAGGGTAAATAAAAGGGTAATGAGATGATTTTTCATTTTTGAATAGATTGTAATTCTGAGTGGGTATGTGGCCCCAATATAAAAAAAGCAGTCTTGATAGGATCTGTTTGCTTGCTCTTTGTTTGTTTGCTAAAGTTTTCAAAAGCTTAATCCTGTACAATTTTGCCACTGAGCCAATGGCGAAATTGAGCCTCGACAATTCTCTTTCTCCTCCGCAGGGGGAATTACCTAGATGATCACCCATGAAATCCACATTATCAATCCTGCTCCTCCTTTTTGCTCAAAACCTCTTTGCCCAAACTGATTATAGCAAGTGGGAAGGCAGTTGGAAGGGCCAAATCGAAAATCCAGCTGCTTTGGCCCTAGAGGTACGGGCTACTATTACCGCTTTCAAGCAGTACGAGCTGATCCTCAGCCAAGACGATCAAATCCTCTTCAATAGCAAGGCTAGCGTAGATGAGCAGGGCTTGATAATGGCAAAGCTGGGACCCCTCCAATTCAAAGGAAAATGTGATGAGGCAGGGAAGTTGCTTTTTGCCTTTGTCCGGGGCAAGGGCTGTTATGAATATTCTCTGCCTTTGGTAGGTGAGGGCAAGGAATGGACTGCTCGCTGGTGGCCTTGGCATACGCCGATGATGTCGCCCGCTACGGTTTATCTAGCGATAGAGCTCAGTGAGGGCATCCCACAGATTTATCCCATCTTTGATGAAGGTCGTTTTCCTGGCACTTTCGCCACTAATTTCGAAGCCGATAAGAGGGGGGGGATTCGTTTTTTTGATTTTTTGACCGGTATGCAGATGAGGGCCACTCTTGCAGAGAACGCGATCACACTGCAATGGCTGCTGGGGGAGCAAGTATTGACTCAGGCCCAATTGGGGACTTTTGAAGAAGATTTTCCGATTGGATTTGACTACCCGCCTTATGCCGTGGATCCCTTTCAGCCAATGGCAATCGACGAATCGTTCCCCGCAGGGGCAAGCAAAAAACTCAAACAAGCGCCCCTGCTCAAAATGGCCAAAGATATCGAAGCCCAAACCCTCACCTTTACCGACGCAGTTTTGATCGCGCAGGAGGGGAAATTGATTTACGAAAACTACTTCAATGGCTATAGCCCCGAAAACCCCCATCAAGTACGCTCCATGCAAAAAAGCATGTCCTCTGCTCTCGTTGGAGCCGCTATAGCAGATGGCTATGTATCTGGTACTGAGGCTAAGATGGCAGATCATCTGCCCGAAAAGTATCTCAGCTTGCTAGAAGACGATCAGCGCAAATCTGAGATCAGCCTATACGATTTGTTGACCATGAGCTCTGGCCTCGATGCCATTGATTTTGGCCTCAATCGTACTTCTCCAGGCTCCGAAGCCCAATACCAAGCGACCCCTGACTGGACCCAAACGATCCTTGCGGTACCCATGATCAATACGCCCGGTAAGGAGGCCAATTATAGCTCTGCCAACCCGACTTTGGTGGGCACGATGCTACAAGCAGCGACGGCTAAGGATTTGAATATGTATCAGCATGAAAAGCTATTTCACCCCTTAGGGATTGAAGGCTATGTCTCACAAATCACGCCTAGCAACGAATTGTACTTGGCCGGTGGGATGTTGATGCGCCCAAAAGACATGCTCAAATTTGGGCAACTCTACCTCAATCAAGGCGTTTGGCAGGGCCAGCAAATCCTCCCTGCGAGCTGGATCGAAGCTTCCATGCAAAACTATCTCCCCCTCCTCAATACCAATGACAAAAACGGTTATGGCTACTATTGGTGGCATCACACCTATGAAGTTGCCGGAAAAACGATCCGTTCTGTGGAGGCAAGGGGGGCCGGAGGGCAATACATTTTTGTGATAGAGGAGCTAGATTTAGTCGCCGTGATTACCTCCGCCAATTACCGCAACGGTCGCTTTTTTCAGCCGGAGATCATCATGAGGGACTATATTTTACCCGCACTCTTGTGATGCTAGTATCCATGTTTTGTCTTGGGCTGCTTCGCAGAACGCTTCCCTCAGACATCCCCTTTCGCCACTCAGCCCCTTGAAAGGGGCTTGGCGAGTTTCTTTCCCCGATATCCCGATCCCGAAATCGGGATCGGGACTTGCAAGGGGCCGCTCAGACGGAAGGGGATGTTTCGACTGCTGAGACTTGAAAAGGTCATAGCAGTTTGACGCGGATCGAAGTGAAGTGATGCTAAGCAAAATTCCCACTATCTTAGGGTATAAATTGATGCCTTCATGAAGTTTTTGCTTTCGTTTTTGCTGTGTTTGCCGCTTACTATTTCGGCTCAGGATGTCTATTTGGTGTATTTTAAGGATAAGGCTGGAAGCCAATATGATCCTCATAGCTATCTGGATGCGAAAGCGATCGCGCGGAGAGCATTAGAAGGCATTGATCTTTGCGATGAGTCTGATTGGCCCGTTTCGGAGGCTTACTTAGAGGGGGTCGCAGCGGCTGGAGCTGAGCTTCGGCATCCGCTGCGTTGGTTCAATGCGGTCAGTGTACAGGCGAGTCCTGCTACCATCGCTAGAGTTGAAGCCCTCAGTTGCGTAGCAGGCATAGAAGCTATGGCACAGATGGAGCTGACGCAAAACCCTATGCTAGAAGGAGCAGTAGGTCGGGCCGAAAAGCTCCTAAAACAGCAAAGGCGGCAGATGAACCTCGCTTACTTTGTAGAGCAGGGGCTCAGTGGAGCAGGCGTTCGGATTGCGATCTTTGATGTGGGCTTTAGCGGAGTAAATATCGATCGAGGGTTTGAGCATCTCTACGAGAACGATCAGATCATTGCTACGCGAGATTTTTACCAAGGCGATGATAATGCCTACGCGCATGGTCGTCATGGCACCAATGTGTTGGGCTGTATCGCTGGCAAGTATCAAGGAAATTTGATCGGGGCTGCGCCGAATGCGGAGTTCTTGTTGGCAAGAACCGAGCACGGGATTTTTGAAAAAGCGATCGAGGAAGACCATTGGTTGGCGGCGATGGAGTGGGCCGATCAAAATGGAGCCGATATGATTAGTTCCTCACTAGGTTATACCAAAAAGCGTTATGCTGTTGCTGATATGGATGGCAAGACCGCGCCAGTAAGCCGAGCGGCGGGTATGGCTGCTGCTAAAGGCATATTAGTGGTCAATGCTGCCGGTAATGATGGCGATGGCAAATGGCGCTACCTAAATGCACCCGCTGACCATCCTGATGTATTGACCATCGGGGGTACAGAAGCAGAGTTGCCTATCCATATTAGCTTTGGTTCCTATGGCCCCAATGCCGCCGGGCAGCGCAAACCCAATCTTTCGGCTCCTGGCCATGTCGCTACTTTGGATGGACTATCTCCCTTGTCTGAAACCTATGGCACTTCTTTCTCTACACCTTTGGTGACGGGTTTTGCGGCCTGTGTCAAGGAGCGTTATCCTGACTTGCCTCTGCGAGAACTCTTCCTCAAGCTGGAGCAAAGCGGCCATCTTTATCCTTATTACGATTATGCCCATGGCTATGGCGTACCACAAGCGCGTAAAGCGGTAGGACCTAAGTCTAAACAATACAGCAATCCTGCAAAATTTGACGTTCAGCTAGCTGAAAATAAAATTACTATCCTCCTCAAAAAGAAGGAGGGGAAGCGTTCTGCGAAGCAGCGGACCATCTACTACCACTACGAACGGCCAGACCGCAGCGGATTAGTTGACTACAACTTTAGAGTCCTCAAGCCCGACGCTGCTGGTTATAGTTTTCCCCTTCCGACACCCATCATGGGATCAGGTCGAAAGGGGATGTTGCGGGTCTGGATGGACGGTTATTTGTGGGAAAAAGCGTGGTAAGTAGTAAGACGCAAGTAGTAAGTATATAGACTTTTTTTATCCGTACTTACTCCTAAATACTTTTGTCTCAGTACTCCAAAATAGTGCTTGAATGTTTGACTATTGAGTTGTTGAAGGCCTAAATCAATCATTCAATCACTTACTCTTCTGTACGCTCGAACTCTAGCCCCCAGACTTTGAGGTAGCTTTTGCCATCGCGTTCGTAGGCAAAGATCGTCCCACCGCAATTGCGGCCAAATCCGTAAACTCTCGCTTGCTCATCGCTAATCGGATTGATACCCAAATTCATGGTTTCTCCTTCCCCTTCATGCTCTTTGGACGTGAGGTAGAGAAGGCCATCTTTTTCAGTGAGTTCAAATTTGACCAAAAAATTGTAGGCATCTTCTGACGATGGTTTATCCACCAATAAATAGGACCCATAGCGGTTTGACCATGTCTCGGTGATTTCATTGGGCTCGATTTTATAGGCAAAAACGCCCTCCCGATTGGTCATTTCGCCTTTGATGATAGGAAGGCCAGTAACTTCTTCAAACGATAGCCAGCGATCTTTTTGGGTAATGGGGATGGGACCTAATTTGAAACGAGGCGTATAAGAACCTTGATTGTTGGGTATGATTTCGGCTTTGGTGCCTTGGACATTGCCGTAGAGGCGTCCTTTTTTGTAAGATAGCTTGATGGGGTAAAATCCTAAGGCGTAATAGCCCGCTTGTTCGGCCAAAAAGCTGTCTTCTTTAGGTTTGGCTTTGATTTTGGGAGCTTCTTCTTCTGTTTCTTCTGCCTCGGGAGGCGCTAGTTCTTTACGAATCTTAAGCGCTTCTAATAAGATTTTGGTTTTGAGCGAAGCTGCGAGATTTCCGCCCTCTTCGGAATTAGTCAGAATGACAAGGCTTAGTTTTTGTTCGGGTAACCAAGCAAATTGAGCGTGATAAGCGCGTGTGTCGCCGCCGTGCCCTGCGAAGCCGCCCGCAAAATCATAGTCTGTCCGATCAAAGCGAAAAAAGCATAAGCCCATCTTGAGGTCATAATCTATTTCTCCTGCTCCTTCCTGGACTTGGAGCATTTGGGCGAGTGTCTCGGCTTGGAGAATTTGCTGCTCTTTGTATTTGCCGCCATTATTGAGCATTTGCATGAAGTGAGCCATTTCTGCTACGTTGGCGTGCATGAGTCCAGCGGGAGCATCTCGCAGGACGGGTTCGTCATAGGCCTCTCCTTTTCCTATGTAACCCATAGCGTACATTGCCTTCATATCTTCCCGCAATTTGAAGTAGGCATTGGGCATCTCCATCGGTTTGAAAAGATGCTGCTGGGTATAGGCAAAGAAATCTTCGCCACTGACGCGCTCTATTATGACACCGAGCAATGAAAAACCCGCATTGGAGTAGGACCAAATGGTATTGGGCTCTTCACAGACATATTCTTCATTGAGTAAGTCAACAATGGCGTTAAATTTTACCCCCCCGTTCATGAAGAAATTCTTCATAATATCTGAAGGTAAGCCTGATTGGTGAGTGAGAATATGGCGTGTCGTAATAGGAGTCGGGTCTGGATGATGGCTTTTGGGGGCAAATTCGGGGATATAGGTGGAGACGGGAGCATCTAAATCTAGCTTGCCTTGTTCTACTAATTGCATGATGGCCATAGCAGTGAAGACTTTGGAGATTGAGCCTACTCGATAGAGGGTGTTTTCATCTGCTTTTTTGCCTTCTGCTACATTGGCAAAGCCAAAACCTTCGGACCAGAGTATTTCTTGATCATCTACTAAGGCTATACTCATGCCCTGAATGTTTTGCTTTTTCATCTGTTTGGTGATGTATGGGCGCAATTCAGTGGCATAGTCAACTTGGGCGGATAGCCAAGAGAGCTTACCAAGCAACTTTTTACGCTTTAAACCCTCTTTACAAAAAGATTTCTCTA
>JBCAWW010000058.1:0-12636 GCA_038534415.1 Bacteroidota bacterium
ACCTTAGCTGCCTATAATAAGGTCATCAGTCTCCGTGATTCAATTATGAAGCACGGTAAGGACTTTGCCGATATGGCCGCCCAGTACTCGCAGGACCCTTCCGCTAAGCAAAATAGCGGTTCCTTAGGCTATTTTACTGCCTTTGATATGGTGTATCCCTTCGAGAACGCCGCCTTTAATACTACAGTTGGAGAAGTGTCTGCGCCCCTGCGTACTCGCTTTGGCTACCATATCTTGAAGGTCAATGACAAGATCAGCAAGGAAGGCACCAAAACGGTTGCGCACATCATCGTAAGAGTGGGCGATCGCTATTCGGCCAAGACCGAAGCGCAGGCCGTTGAAATTATCAACGAAATTCACCAGAAGCTCAAAAACGGAGAAGCCTTCGCTACTTTAGCGCAGCAGTACTCTGATGACCCTAACTCTGCCAACAATGGGGGAGACCTCGGTTCTGGGCGTTTGCTGCCTGTGATGGAAGAGCTCAAAAATAAAATGGGTGAAGGAGAATACTCTGAGCCATTTCAGACCCGTTTTGGCTGGCATATCCTCGCGGTTACGGATGTTGAAACTCGTCCTGCTTTTGAGGATGCTAAAGCCGGCCTGAAGCAAAAAATCCAGCGTGATAGCCGGGCTCAAGTGAGCCGTGCCGCCTTGATCGATCGTATCAAAAAAGAAAGTAACTTCAGCGTCAATACCGCTAACTTTGAGATCTTTAAGGCCCAGCTAAACGAAACTTTCCCAAGCGGACTTTGGCAAGCGGATACTGCACAGCAGGCAGTTTACGATCTGCCTTTGATCACCTTCGGTGGAACGCAAAGTCGCAGCATCCAAGATTTTATTGACTTTTACAAGGAAACCCGTGCACGTCGCCCTAAGCTCAAACCCGCTCAGGCTGCGGATGATATTCTCAAGACTTTCTCTGAGCAACAACTGTTGGCTTATGAAGAAGAGCAATTGCCTCTAAAAAACCCGGATTTCCGTTATCTATTGCAAGAATACCGTGATGGTATTTTGCTTTTTACTTTGATGGAACGGAAGGTTTGGAAAAGAGCCGTCGAAGACACCACAGGACTCAAAAATTACTATGAGGCCCACCAAGACTCCTTTCACAAGGATGACATCATCGAAGTGAAGGAGTATATCGCCACTGAAGAAGCAGTCCTGACCCAAGTTCAAGACTGGCTTTCGGCAGGTTGGGATGACGCAAAAATCGACTCTACTATGCGAGAAGGTTCTGCGCTACAATTACGGATTATTAGACAAACCTTCGAAAAAGGAGAAGAAGGTTCACAAGCTGCATGGTTTAGCCTTGATAATGGCGAACGTACAGCTATCTATCAAGAAGGTGAGACCTATCGTATCCTTGAAATAGAAGAAAAGCGACCTGCCGGAATCCAAGCGTTCGACAAGGTCAAATCTGAAGCCATCACTCGCTATCAAGACTATCTCGAAAGAGAGTGGTTAGCTGAACTGGCAAATAAATACCCAGTTGAAATTAAGGAAGATGTCTTTACAAACCTTTTTAAATAAGCCCAGCCTTGTTCGGCAGATTATTTATTGGACGCTAGGTTTACTCTGCGTAGGCTGTGCTGGTGATGGCAATGCTGCCAAATCTGATATCATTGTTCGGTATAGACAACACAATCTATCTCGAGCAGAGATCGATCAGTTTGTGCCCGAAACAAGCAGTGGTGAAGACAGCAGTCGCTATGCCAGTCGATTTATCGAAGAGTGGGTGAGAGGCCAAGCGGTTTCTGAGCATGCCAAAGCTCGAATCGATGGGCTTAACGAAAAAATTGCGGCTCAAATGAAAGAGTATGAGCGCGATTTGATTAGGCATGCATACGCCCAATTTGTAACGGAGCAAAATGCTGAGGAACTAAGAATTAGCGAAGCCGAAATCAATAGCTATTACACAGACAATCCTGAAAAATTTATCAGCGATACCGAATATTTTCAGTTTTTCTTTGTGCGCACCAAAGAGTACTCCAATCAACAAGTGGTGCCTCTTATGCGTCGTAATGATGAAGATAAACTCAATGAATTGAGAGAATGGGTTCGACAAAATGCCGTCGAATATCGTCTTGATAGTTCATACGTAACCGAAACCGAACTAAGCAGGGTCGGCGAAGGTTACTACTATGGTAACATTAAGCGTTCTTACAATTCTACAGTTTATCCTTATTCTCTTAAGATTGGTGAGGAGACCTATTACAACTACTTTCGATTGCTAAACACAATTGAAGCAGGTGATCGGCTTCCCTTGCGAATTTGCGCACCAATGATTCGAAACATCCTCTATAATCAGAAAAAAAATAATCTGATCGAACGTGAAGAGGCTGCCCTCGTACAGCAAGCTAGGTCTGCTAAAAAGATAAAGCGCTATGACGAGTAGTTTTGATGCAACCTTTATAGGCCCATTCGCCACTTAAGGGAAATTGATCGCCTTAGCGACGCCTTTTTAGGCTCCTAGGGTACGTTTTTGCACGACTTCTTCGCTTTCAAGACCATCATTATGAAAAAATTAACATTTCTTTTTCTTTTCAGCCTATTGGCAAACTTCGCCGGAGCGCAAACCCTCGATCGCATCGTCGCCATTATCGGTGAAGAAGTGATCCTACAATCTGATGTTGAAAACCAATATCAGTATATGATGCTCAATGGCCAGAAAGACGATGGCACCCTTCGCTGTCAGGTCATGGAAAATCTGGTGGTAAACAAACTCCTCCTCAACAAAGCGCAACAAGATAGTATCGAGGTCTCTGCGGCTGAAGTTACGGCTGAAATTGACCGCAGGGTTGAGTACATCCTCGCCCAAATGGACGGCAATGTGCGAGAGTTTGAACGTATCTATGGCAAATCAGTCGCTGAGTTTAGAGAAGATATCTTCGACGAAATCAGAGATGAAGTACTGATCAATCGCCAGCGTAACACCCTTCTGCAAGAGGCTGAGATTACGCCTAGCGAAGTAAAAGCATTTTATGAATCTCTTGAGGTAGATAGTGTGGGAGTGTTGCCCGCAGAGGTCGAGGTCAATCATATCGTTGTGATACCGCCTCCTTCCCAAGAAAGCATCGATAAAGCGCTCAAAGATCTAGCTTCTTATCGTGAGCAAGCGATCAATGGCACTGATTTCAACGAACTAGCAGCTAAGCATTCGGATGAGCCTGGAGCGAGCCGTAGTAGAGGTTACTTAGGCGAGTTTAGCCGTGGATTGATGGTACCTGAGTTTGAAGAAGTGGTTTATGCCATGCGAGTAGGTGAAATTTCGCAGCCTTTCCGTACAGAATTTGGTTATCATGTAGTGCTTTTGCATGAGCGCCGTGGGCAAATCTTACGAGCGAGTCATATTTTGAAGCGTTTGCGTCCTAGTACTAATGGGGACTCCATCGCCATCGATTCACTCCGTAAGATCGTTACTTTGATAGAAACAGATTCACTTTCTTTTGAGCAGGCCGCTATCCGCTTTTCCTCAGATCGTCAGACCAAGCACTGTGGAGGATGTATCACCAATCCACAGACCCAAGAGCTGCGTATTTCGATGGATATGTTGGACGCTGATATGTTTTTTAAGGTAGATGAAATGGAAGCAGGTGAGATTTCAGAGCCTATGGAACTTACCATGGGAGATAATTCTCGTGCCTTTCACATCATGTACCTCAAAAACAAAATACCGCCTCATAAGCCTAATCTGAAGGACGACTATCAAAAAATCAGGGACTCGGCCCTCCGCAATAAGCAGTATGATGACTTTGAAAAGTGGCTAGAATCCGCTAAGAAAAATATCTATATTGATATCAAACCTACCGAGTGCTATAATGCCCTTAAAACCTGGGTCCAATAATGCAGAAATACAAGACTGAAGTAGAGGCCGCCGATGCGATGGCCATTAAATACAAAGAACTCAAAGAAGAAATTGCAAAAGTTATAATCGGTCAGGAGGAAGTCGTAGACAACCTCCTGATCGCTCTTTTTTGTAAAGGGCACACCCTGCTTGTAGGGGTGCCAGGGCTTGCCAAAACCCTCTTGATCAGTACAATCGCCGAAGTACTCCACCTCGAGTTTAGTCGTATTCAGTTTACGCCTGACCTCATGCCGAGTGATATCGTCGGTACCGAAGTATTAGAAGTCGATGAAGAAACCGGCAAGAAATTCTTCAAATTTATCAAAGGCCCCATCTTTGCCAATATGCTTTTGGCCGATGAGATCAACCGTACGCCTCCAAAGACACAGGCTGCATTGCTAGAGGCGATGCAAGAAAAACGGGTAACCATCGCTGGCGAAGTGCATCGCTTGAGCCCTCCATTTTTTGTACTAGCCACTCAAAATCCCATCGAGCAAGAAGGTACTTATCCATTGCCCGAAGCTCAGCTAGACCGCTTTATGTTCAATATCAAAGTGGACTATCCGAGTATGGCCGAGGAGGTCGAGATTGTCAAGGCGACTACCTCCAATAAAAAGGTTGAACTAAAGACCATCTTGACCGAAGAGGATATCATCTTCTTCCAAGAATTGGTGCGCAAAGTGCCCGTACCTGACAATGTCATCGAGTATGCCGTACAATTGGTCAATCGCACGCGTATCAGTACACCTCATGCAACCGAAGAAATCAAAGAATTGATCAGCTGGGGTGCCGGTCCAAGGGCTTCACAATATCTGATCCTCGCAGCTAAGGCTAAGGCTTTGCTCAAAGGCAAGTATAGCCCAGATATCGAAGAAATCAATGAGGTGGCTATTCCAGTCCTGCGCCACCGTATTGTACCGAGTTTTACCGCTGAAGCCGAAGGCATTAGCGCTGACGATATTATCCGTAAGTTGTTGTAAGACGACTTTCTCGATTTTAAAAGCATCGATTTTGCCTCTGAGGTGAGATCGATGCTTTTTTTTTGCTGCTTCGCAGAACGCTTCGCTCTTACGCTCTGCTTGCTCACGCTTGAGAGAAGCGTTCCACGCAGTGGCAAACCCAATCATCATCGCCCAAATACAAATAGCAGCGTTCTGCGAAGCAGAAAAACCTGAGCTTGGCTTCCCCGCAACAATCGTGCTCACCAAAGCTCAACAATTCGCTAAAAAATTTGCAGTAATGCTAGGAGATGCCCTTTCTTTAGGCACTTGTTATCAAAACAAGCATCAGACCCTTTAAGCTTTAACTCTTTTTTGATGAAACTCACGCAAACGCTTTGTTGCCTGCTGTTGCTATCCTTTTCTGCTTCTGTTTTTGCCCAATCTTCTCAGTCGAGGATTCGGATTGGCAACAAAATCGGGACGGGTATTGGCAAGTTTAAACCCATTGTACCGCTTACAAGTGATCAATACCAAAGGCCAGATATACTGGGCTTATGCAGTGTTTTCTTAGATTCTCGAATCAAGGAGTCGAAGTTTTATGTACGCTACGAATTGGGGGTGAGCAAGCTCCCCACCCCTTCCGACTATTTGCTAGATCTAGATGCTAGTATCAGTACCCAGCTTTTATGGCAAGGGCAGTCTGGTTGGGCATTTGGGGCCGGTTTGCGTGCTGCTCTCCTGCTAAGCATTACTGGAGAAACCTCACTCTTTGTCTACCAACGTAGCACGCATGAGTTTGCCATACCTTTGACCATAGAAAAGCATTGGGCGCTTGGGCAGCAGTCTGCCGTCAACATTGGTATGACGACTACCGCTAGTCTCACGAGAGTGTTTGGAGATTGTTTGTGGTGGGATGATCCTTTTAACCGCCCTACTTCAGCTTGTATCGAGCAGACTATTAGAGGGGGGCTGATGTATGTAGGCTTTATCTATAAACTCAAATAGGGAGTTTGGAATCTCAAAAGCCATTTTTTGTGTAGCTTTGCTTCCCTATCAAACATATCCTAAATTACCGATATTAGAAATTACCAAAAAGATGAAGCAATACACTACAATCGCACTACTACTATTGAGCTTATTCCTATGGAGCTGTGGTGGAGAGGCTGATAAAAAAGCGGCTGCCGAAGCTGCTGCTGCCGCCAAGCCTCAGGAGCCTGCAGTGCCTAATCTACCTAAGCGTAGCCTCAAACTAGAAAAAATCGGGCTCCAAAATCCTGAGTCTGTCGCTAGTGATGGGGAGTTTTATTATGTCTCTAACTTAGGTCCAGAATTGAAGCCGTTTCGTAAGGATCAAAATGGTTTCATCATGCAGTTAGACTCTACTGGCAAGGTGGTCAGAAAGAAATTTGCCAGTGGTCTCGATGCGCCCAAGGGTATGGTGGTAGTCGGAAGAACCCTCTATGTTACCGATATCGACAAAGTCAGAGCTTATGACCTAGATACGCGTAAAAAAGCAGGTACGCTTGATATCAGCAAGGATTACGAAACTCCTTTCCTCAATGATATCGTAGTCAAAAATGAAAATGAACTCTATGCTTCTTTGACCAATATCAATAAGGTGATCTCCATCAAACTAGGAGAAAAAATGACTTATACTGAGCTCGAGCCTCGCGTGCAAGCGCCTAATGGTTTGGCTTATGATGCCGAGTCCAATACCCTTTATGTAAACTCTTATGACCAATACGGTGGATTTATGGGCATGATTACTTGGGGCGAAGATGGCAAAGCGGTTTACAATCAAGGTCCTGACACTGAATTCAAAGGTCAGCTTGACGGGATGGCGCTGATTCGTGGCAAGGCAGTTTACTCTGACTGGGCTACAGGTGCGCTTCGAATCTGGAACCCTTTTGCCGAAAAAGGAGGCTATGTGCCTATGCAAGCGGCCCTACGTGGCCCCGCTGACTTCTATTTTGACGAGAGCCGCAATGAGCTTTGGATTCCAGCCATGCAGGAAAACAGACTTTACGTGATGTTTGCTGATTTTTAATCTGCAGATACGACAAAAATATCAAGCGGGCTTTCGGGCTCGCTTTTTTTATGCCATCATCTTTTGTTTTGATTACCGCTCCGCGGAACGCTTGGCTTTATTCCGCCTCCGTCTCCTCTAGATACCGATTTCGGGTCGCATAGGCGTCAAACTAAGCGGAAAGCAATGAATCTCCCATATGAAACTAAGCGTTCTGCGCAGCAGAAAGGCTAAGCCTGCGATAAAAAATTACACTTCGGGAATAAAAATTATTTTGAATGAGTCTAAATAAGCACTGGATTTCTCTACGATTTATTATAAATTTATCGCATCAAGACACCTAAAAACTATGTTGAAGAAAATTCTATTGGGCTTATTGGCTGTATTGGTCATTCTACAGTTTATTCGCCCAGAAAAAAATAATTCTAAAGACAACACTTATCATATCAGTACTGCCTACGAAGTCCCGGCCGAAGTGGAGGATTTGCTGGCGGTAGCCTGTAATGATTGCCATACCAATGAGACGCGTTATCCTTGGTACTCCAATGTACAGCCTGTTGGATGGTGGTTAGATCATCATGTCGAAGAAGGCAAAGAGCATCTAAACTTTTCAGCGTTTACCAATCGTCGTATCGCGGTTCAAAACCACAAGCTAGAAGAGCTCATCGAAGAGGTAGAAGAGCACAAAATGCCCATGGATGAGTATACCTATCTCGGTATGCATCCTGAAGCTGATTTGAGCGACGCTCAACGCCAAGTTTTGATGGATTGGGCCAAAAGTCAGATGGATATGCTCAAGGCTAAATATCCGGCTGATAGTCTAGTGCTAAGAAGGCGTAAGCAGCAAGCGAGCCATTAGGGGTTTATGAGATACGATTTTGGGTTGAATGCCTTATCTTTGTAAGGTGAACGAGAAACTCAAAATCCTGCGCGCTTCTCTCGACGGAGAACTCTTTTTTGATCATACAATGCGAGCGCTATATGCGACCGATGCTTCTGTATATCGGGAGCTACCTTTGGCCGTAGCAATGCCCCGCAATTTGGATGATCTCAAACAATTGGTTCATTTTGCCAAACATGAAGGGACCTCACTGATCCCTCGGGCTGCGGGTACCTCACTCGCTGGGCAATGTGTAGGCTCAGGCATCGTAGTGGATGTCTCCAAGCATTTTACTGACATACTAGAAGTCAATGCCGAGCAAGGCTGGGTAAGGGTGCAGCCAGGGGTCGTCCGTGACGAACTCAACCTCTTTCTCAAGCCACATGGCCTTTTCTTTGGACCCAATACCTCGACCTCCAATCGCGCTATGATCGGAGGCATGGTGGGCAATAACTCCTGTGGTTCCTACTCCATCGTTTATGGTACCACCCGCGACCATATTTTGGAGTTGCACGCAGTGCTAAGTGATGGTTCTGAGGTCGTCTTCGCCGAACTCTCCCCTCAAGCCTTTGCCGCAAAATGCGAACAAGCTGATCTCGAAGGACAGCTATATCGGCATCTCAAAGAAGAATTGAGTCAGCCTATTCAGCAGGCTGAAATTCGGGCCCAATTTCCCGATTCGAGTTTGCATCGGCGCAATACCGGCTATGCCGTCGATATCCTCCTAGAGAGCAATGCGTTCACCGAAGGTGGCCCTAAGTTCGATATGTGCAAATTGATCGCAGGCTCTGAAGGGACACTGGCTCTGATCACTGAGATCAAGCTACATTGTGATCCACTGCCGCCAAGCACTACGGGTTTGATTTGTGTACATTTTGAGTCAGTTGACGAATCGCTCAAGGCGGTGATCGCAGCCATGAAGTTTGAGCCCCGAGCGGTCGAGCTCATGGACAAGATCGTGATGGATTGTACCAAAGAAAACCTCCTCTACCAAAATCATCGCTTTTTTATCGAAGGCGATCCTGAGGCAGTATTGGTGATCGAAGTCGGGGGAGAAACTGAGGCCATCATAGAAGCGAAACTGGACGATATTCAATCTGCGATGCAAGAAGCTAGGATGGGCTATGCCTTCCCGCGTGTCTTTGAGGCTGAGCGAATCAAAAAAGTCTGGGCTTTGCGTTCGGCCGGTTTAGGCCTACTCGCCAATGTACCCGGAGATGCGAAGCCAGTAGCTGTGATTGAAGATACTGCCGTACCCCTGGCAGACCTGCCTAACTACATCAAAGAGTTTGCCGGTATCATGGAAGGCTTTGGCCAAAGAGCGGTCTATTATGCGCATGCTGGGGCCGGAGAGCTGCATTTACGGCCGATTCTCGATTTGAAGAATAGCCGCGATCGTCAACATTTTAGAGAGATTGGGCATGCTTCGGCTGAGCTAGTCAAAAAGTATAAGGGGTCCCTTTCAGGTGAACACGGAGACGGACGCGTGCGCGCTGAGTTTTTGCCGATCATGATCGGTGATCGTAATTACGCACTGCTCAATCGTCTCAAAAATCAGTGGGATCCGCATCATATTTTCAATCCGGGTAAGATCGTAGATGCGCCACCGATGGATGCATCTTTGCGCTATGAGGCTGATCAAAAAACGAGAGCGTTTGATACTGTTCTCGACTTCTCAGATACAGACGGCATCCTTCGTGCGGCTGAAAAATGCAATGGGTCCGGTGATTGCCGGAAGACCCATCTATTTGGGGGGACCATGTGTCCTAGCTACCAAGCTACGCGTAGTGAAAAGGATACTACACGGGCCAGAGCTAATATTTTGCGTGAGATATTGACTCGTTCGGAAGATGCGAATCCCTTCGCTAGCGAGGAAATCAAAGAGGTCATGGACCTCTGTCTGTCGTGTAAAGGTTGTGCTTCCGAATGTCCCTCAAACGTCAATGTTGCGCTGCTCAAAACGGAGTTTCAATATCAATATCACAAAAAGCATGGGGTGCCTTTACGCACTCGGGCCATTGCCAATATCAGCCGCCTTAACCGTTTGGCGATGATCTGGCCTGGCCTGTCCAACTTCATGCTCAAACGAGTTCCCCTCCTCAAAAAGATGATGGGGGTTGCACCCGAACGCAGCCTCCCTTTGCTGCATAAGCAAAGCCTCAAGAGTTGGTATCGCAAAAACCGATCAAGCCTGGAGCAGGGAGAAAAAGGTAAAGTGTACTTCTTTGCCGATGAGTTTACCAATTTCAATGATGTACCTATAGGGATCAAGGCGATACAGCTACTCAATCGATTGGGCTATGCGGTCATCTTGCCGGATCATGTCGAAAGTGGACGCGCTTACCTTTCTAAAGGATTATTGGATGAGGCCAAAAAGCTGGCGATAGACAACTTTCGTTTGCTGAGAGATTTGGTGACTGAGGAGACTCCAATCCTCGGTCTTGAGCCATCTGGTATCTTATCGTTTCGGGACGAATATCCGCGTCTAGTTGCGCAAAAGGATCGAGCGGCCGCGCGTCAGCTCGGGCAAAATGCGATGATGGTCGAGGAGTTTTTGATGCGCGAAGTTGCTGCGGGCCGTATCGAGGCAAATGCTTTTACGGAGGCCTCTGCCGAGGTAAAACTGCATGGGCATTGTCACCAAAAGGCACTTTCGTCGGTAGCGTTCAGCGAAGAGCTGCTATCCTTACCTGCCAACTACCAAGTCTCAGTAATACCTTCTGGTTGCTGCGGGATGGCGGGCTCCTTTGGGTATGAAAAAGAACACTACCCGCTCTCCATGCAAATAGGAGAATTGGTAGTGTTTCCTGAGGTCAGGGCCGCAGAGCAAACAACAATTATTGCGGCACCTGGCACTAGTTGTCGCCACCAAATCTTTGATGGCACCGGGAAAACTGCTAAGCACCCGGTTGAAATTTTGTGGGAAGCCTTACTATAAGTAATCTACTTTGCCAGTACCAAGATTATAGTAGGCGGGCATGATTTTGAGCTTGCCGCTGTCCACAGCATCACCAATGATCTCACTACGAGCGGCGAGAGCATTGCTCGTAAGTTCGGCGTTTTTCTTCACTACTCCATTGACCGAAGGGTCTTCTGAAGCTGCTTTTGCAGGTAAAATGTGGGCTAGGAGGTGATTGAGGTTGTAGCCTGCATCTCCCCCATCTAGGGCCGCTGTTACCGCGCCGCAACTCTCATGACCTAGTACTACGATCAAATTGGTACCGAGGTGAGCAACTGCATATTCAATACTTGCTATGGTAGAAGTATTGGCTATATTTCCTGCTACACGAATGACAAAAATCTCACCGAGTCCGGTGTCATAAGCTAATTCTGGGACCACGCGACTATCTGCACAGCTTAGAATGATTGCGTAGGGACGTTGTCCGCCTGTTAGTGCTGCACGGCGATCAGATGTTTGGAGTTTACCATCCAACTTGTCAGCTACAAATCTTTCATTACCTTCTTTGAGTCGCTGGAGAGCTTCATCCCAGCTAATGTTTTCCACTGCCATAGTTTAATGTTGATTTAGACTTCAATGTAAGCATCATATGGCAATTTTTCTATAGGTAATGATGGCTGAAAAAGCATAAATATCAAATAATTACTACTTTTGAGCTTTTTCGGATGCTACTACTACTCTCCAAATTGATCCTCCGTTTAGGCGGTTGGACCATCGTCAATCGCCCCCCTGCTCTTCCCAAATACGTTATTGTGGGTGGACCTCATACCAGTAATTGGGACTTTGTTTATGGTATCGCTGCGCGGAACGTTCTTCAATTGCCCATCAAATACTTGGGGAAAGACGCCCTCTTTAGGCCGCCCTATGCTTGGTTGTTTAGGGCCATGGGTGGCTACCCTGTTTCTCGTACTGAATCCGCTAATCGTGTCGAGATGGCTGCGCGCTTATTTGAGACCGCCGATGAGTTTATTTTGGCGCTGGCGCCCGAAGGGACGCGGTCAAAGGTTGAAAGATTGCGGACAGGTTTTTATCATATTGCCAAAAAAGCAGGAGTACCTATCGTCATGGTAGGGATCGATTTTGAGCCTAGAGAATTTCGTTTTAGCGAGGCTTTTTGGCCCAGTGACGATATGGAGGGCGATATGGCTTTTATTTTAGACTTTTTTGCCCAATGCACAGGCAAGCGTCCAGCGCTTGGAATAGGGGTGTAATGTTTTTCTGTACATAGAATGTAAATTACGTTTTGTCGTCATTAATTTGGTGCGACATATCGAATAGTCTATGAAGAAAACTTATACTCTCGGCATTCTTATACACTCAGTCTTATTTGCTTTCCTTTTTAACGCTCTTTCGGCTCAAACTTGTACCCTCAGCTTTGACGGTAGTCAAAACAATCTCAACCTGGCAAGCGGGGATGTGTTTTGCGTCCCTGCGGGCGAAACTTTTAGTGGTAAGATCAACTCAGTCGCACAAGGTGCGATCATCAGGATTGATTCGCTAGGTGTATTTAATCCTAGTAAACTCAACCAGATGGCTGGTACCATCGAAAATGAAGGGCAGGCGACCTTTGGCATAAGTATCAACTTGATGGCAGGGGCCCAGATCATCAACGGAGGAGAAATGGTCTTTGAAAAGTCCATGAATATTAATGGCGTCGCTCAGATCGAGAATCAAAATGATGCTACGCTCCGATTTGACAAAACGACTTCCATGCAAAAAACGGGCGCTTCCTTTGTAAACGAAGGAACGGTGTTTTTTCAACAGCTAAATACAGGTTCCGGTTTTTCCATCATCAATCGTGCTCGCATGGAAACCGAAAAGTTAAATCTAGGAAACCCCTTTGACAACTATGGATTCTTAATTGCCCATGATGATGTGAATATTAATTCTGGTGCAGATTTGACCAATTACTGTACCTTCTTATTGGAAGGGAAATGCAACAACAATGCTTCAACTACCGAAAACGAAGGCTTTATTTGGTTGACT
>JBCAWW010000059.1:0-12631 GCA_038534415.1 Bacteroidota bacterium
AAAAATATATCTGCTAATGAAATTTTATTTCACGGGTAAGGTTTGCCATATTCTATGTTCGGGGAGTTGAAGTAGAAGGTCCAAATTTACAAATGTAAACCAAGGATTTGGACACTAATTGTTAACCACATGAAAGTTAAAGTAAGCCGTAGAAATATTGCGGTTGCCCTCGAGAGTGAAGGCAAACGCAGCCCCATCGAAATCGCAGTTATGGAGCTTGATTGCTTTGAAGAAGTACGCTTAAGTCGTCCTTCAGCCAACCGATTTCGCTTAGAAGTAGATGGTCAAAATGTAAAGCTCAACAATAAGGTTCAAAAGGCTCTCTTCAAATTTCACGAAACGCAGGAAATGGAGCCTATCAGCTTTGATCTACCCTTAGGGGATGATATGCTGCTAGGTGGTGGAGAGTTTTTTGTCGAAACCATGGATGATTTTTATGGCTTTGGCATGAACTACTAAAATATTTAAAATCGTTCTTTCGGCTCCTTCGGGAGCCATGGTTGTTAGGTTAATTATTTTTTTTTACAGGATCGAAACTGGGGAGTGGAGATCCTGCCCGAAGGCCTCTGGCCTTCGGTGAGTTTGGGGAAACAAGGAGAGGCTGCTTGCGTCTATGATGCATTGTAGCTTCGCCTTTTTTAAGTGATAAGCTTCTTCAATAAGATCAATTGCCCTCCGTGATAAAGATCATGCTGCACAATCCCGTGCATGAGTTTGTAAAAATCATACTCTCGATTCGGCACCTTTTCTTGCAACTTTTCGTCAGTATAGCTTCCTATTTTTTCGCTTAAGCGAACGCTACTCTCCTTCAATTTTGCGAGCGTATGCTGCCAATTCTCAGCGTTCACCGCAGGTGTCGGAGGAAAATTGAGCGTCCAATCCTTGTCCGGATCGTAACTCCCCTCTCCCGCCAACATCTGGAGACCAAACTCCCGCCAAGCCGTGATATGAAGCACCAACTCCCAAATCGAATGAGCCCCCTCGATCGGATGTTTGGCCGCATCTTCCGCATTTATCCCAGTCAAGACCTCTTCCAGATTAGGGCCATGCCATGCAGCCCCATCCTGCGCCAAGCGCAGTTGTTGCGCAATTCTCACCGTTTCTTTTTGTAGCATGCTCAGAATAAAGCAAAATTCCCTCTTTTCCTCAAGGGGCATTTTTGCCATCATGCCGGCAAATACAAACTCATGCTACGCTACATACTATTTGCCCTCTTGCTGAGCCCCTTATTTTTATCTGCCCAAAACAATCCCCCCAAAGCATGTGCCTGCTGTACCGAAGCGCATCAAGCCTTTCATTTTTGGGTAGGAGATTGGGAAGCTTTTAGTCCCCAAGGCAAAAAACTGGGAGAAAACCGCATCGTACTCATGCAAGACACTTGTGTGATGCAAGAAAATTGGATCTCCGCCAGTCCCGGCTACTCCGGAACTAGCTATAACTATTATGACGCCCAAGCGAAGCTATGGCACCAACTCTGGATCGACAATCAGGGGCAAACCCTCAAGTTATTTGGCAATATGGTCGATGGCAGCATGGTCCTCAAAAGTGAGGAAATGACGAGCCCTCAGGGTCAAAAATACATCAACCGCGTCAGCTGGACGCCAAATGAGGATGGCAGCGTACGCCAGCATTGGGAAACCAGTCCAGACCAAGGAGAAAACTGGAAAACGGTTTTTGATGGTATTTACCGCCCTAAATCTTGATTATTTGCTTATCTTGTTTTCATGAGCACTAGGCAGCAAATACTTGAAGCTGTTTATCATTCTATTGCCGAGAAAGGGTATTTAGCTACCAATATCAATGAGGTCGTACTAGAACTTGGCCTCACCAAAGGTGCCTTTTATTACCATTTCAAGGAAGGAAAGACAGAGGTAGGCTTCGCCGTGATAGACGAAATGTTGAGCCCGCGCTATCTCAAGCGCTGGGAAAAGATCTGTGATTCGAAAACCAATCCCGTTCAGTTTTTGATCAAGGAGCTGCGCAAACAGGTAGACGCCATTGAGCTGTCTGGACAGGTGCAGCCAGATCCCTTATATCAGATGCTTAGGGAGTTTGTACATCAAGACCACCCCTTCGGGGAACGCTTGAAATACATCATCCACAATATGCACGAATCGATTGCAGTCGGCCTAAAAAAAGGCGTAGCCAAAGGGCAGGTCAAAGCCAAGGTCAAAAGTCGTCAAGAAGCTTGGTACTTTCTCTCCTCGCTCCAAGGTGCTTATCTCACGGCTGCTATTTGTAAGGATCCAGATGTGCTATTGCGCTCATTCAAGAGTCAGATCCGTCATCTGGAAAGCCTCAAAGACTAAAGTGCCAATACCTTTTCCCAGTATGCCACATCAACAGGGATTCCCAGTTTCATGTTTTCTGCTCGCGTTTTGACCACCCGCTCCCCCGGATATAGCACCGGCTGGTTTTCATCAGCCCTTGGAGCCTGATGCATGGCCGTGATGGTATCTGTCAATACTTGCTCATAGTGGTTAGCCTCTCCTATCGCGTCAGCTTTGATCGCCATAAAAAACTGGGAGAGATTATATTCATCCGGTCGCTCTTGTCGACCAATTTGGATGGTTGACTTCCCACCAGCAAGCATACTCGCCATCAAGTCTAGCATTAAGGATAATCCAGAACCTTTCCAAAAACCAAAAGGCAGAGCGCGATTGGTTTTTTCAATCTGAGCCGGATCACGCGTCAACTCTCCATTTTCGTCAAAACCGCCTTCCACCGGCAACATTTTACCAGCTCTTCGATAAGATTCGACCTTACCAAAAGAAAATTGGGTCATTGCAGTATCAAGCACTACGTGACCACCGCTGCGCGGAACGGCGATAATCAAGGGATTATTTCCCAATACAGGTTTTGTGGCACCCCAAGGCGGTAAATTGGGCGTGGTATTGGTAAAGCAAATTGCCATCATCCCGGCCTCTGCTGCTTGCCAGCCATAGCTTCCCCCTCTCATCCAATGATTGGTGTCTCGCAAAGCGACCAAGCCCAAACCATTGTGCTGAGCCAACTCGATAGCCCGACTCATACAAAAGTGTGCGTTCAGATTGCCGGGACCTTGCTGTCCATCCCATTGCTCCATCACTCCCATTTGCGCAGTCCGCAGGGGGGAGTTTTTGACTTTGACGTAGCCTTTTTGAATAAACTCAATGAATCGAGGGAAACGATTCAAGCCATGAGAATAAACGCCATCTCGGCTAGCTTCGGCAAATAGCCTTGCGCTTAGATCTGCTCGTTCGGCGCTGAAGCCGTACCTCAAAAGCACTTGCCTCATTTGGCCGTGCATTTCCTCAAAGGGGACTCGTTTCATATATTTTGTTTCAGGCTTTATTCTACCATTACTTCATCCACAAATAACCAAGCTTTGCCACCAGCTCCGGGATGCCAAGAAGGGATTTTGGCAAAGTTTCGGGTCTCTACTTTGACATATCGAGCCTCCACTGCATCAAAACTCACATTAAAATGCTTCATCGAAGGGCTGGTCGTTTCCTTGGTCTTAGGAAAATCTTTGCTAGCGATTTTTTTGTATGTTTTGCCATCCTCCGAGACACTAATCTCCAAACCAATCGGATAAAAAATCCAAGCCCCCACATCTTCTAAACAGCTCACACTGACGCGGCGTAGCTTGGAGGACTTTTGCAAATCCAGGGTCGCAACCAAATCTTTGGCTTCAAAGCCCAGCCAATTGCCATCACGAAACTGTTGGGTTCCTTTTTGCAGATCCACGAGAGATAATTCCCCCTGAGCCTGGTATTTTTCACTAGGCTGATAGGCCAAACTGATATCCGGGCTATGCCCAGCCACCTTGACAAAATCTTCACTAAGCACCGGACTAGGTAGCCAACCTTCTTTGCTGGCAAAGGTCTTGAGTGTTGCACTTTCGGTTAGGAGAAATGGCTTTTCATAAAGCGGCGAAGTGCTATCTGGCTCAGAGCCGTCCAAGGTATATCGAATTTCGATGCCTTTGATATCCATCTTTAACTCCACCAAATTAGAGTCTCTAAACAGCTTTTTATCCGCTATAATTTGCGGCGGAGAGAGATTTGCCGAACCAAAGATCGTCAGCGGATCAAGCCCTAATTCTACCCGCAACTGTGGTGCCATGGCTAAGAGTTCGCCAACGGCATCCTGACTGACTTCCGTCTGCCATAAGTAGAGAGATTTGAGCCCTTTCAGGGAACGTATCGCCTCCAAGCCAGCATCAGAGATGGTAGTACCAAACAGATTTAGGTATTCGAGATAGGTCAATTTTTGGAGATGGCTCAATCCAGCATCTGTGATCGGGGTCTCCTCCAAATGCAAACGCGTCAAATGCGTCAATTGACCTACAGATTTTAAATGTTCATCAGAAATCTCAGCATTCCCCAAATCCAACTCTATGAGTTGATCCTTGATCGCCAATAAAGCCTCTAATTGCGCGAGGGGCAAACTATCGCGATCCGAAAGATTGGCTTCTAACCAAGGTTGTTCCTGCACGATTTGATGTATCTGAATCCCCTGAGCTCTCAATTTTTGGATATCGTCTTCATCGGCCATTTCGACCTCAAGGGCAAACACCCCCTCTGCCTGTTGGGCATAGAGTCGTTGGACCATCGGCATGATTTGGGCAGCATTTTCATTATCTCCTAGGAGAACGCTTGCCTCCATTGGGGCTCCCTCATCTATCCACCAAGCGATCAGATCGATTTGATCGTCGTTAAGCGGACGTTTGCCCGGAGGGGGCATATGTTCTTCGTCATCATGTGGCAACAAGAGGCGTTGGTACATGCTACTCGCGTCAGCATTACCCACTTGGATGATTTTTCCTTCTTCGCCTCCCGCTTTGATGCCAGCAGCATCAGTCAAAAGGAGTTCCCCTTTTTTCTTTTCAGGATTATGGCAACTCACACAGCGCGCTTCCAAGATAGGCTGCACCAAATCATGAAACACTCGCGCCTTCGGTAGATCCGCTACTGCCAATTGCATGGCGACTTTTTTGGGCGGCAATCCGGCTAAGCTACGGATTCCTTGGGGAGCATATTGAGTTAGGTATTCACTCCCATGGGTCAGCGAGCCCCCAATATGGCCTGTGCCGCCGAGCAATACGCCCATCAGTACCAGCATAGGCACATAGCCCTTTTGCCAGATCGCTGACTTGGATCCAGCCGCTCGTTGGCGGCTCGCAAAGTATATCAAGATCGAGATCGCGGCGAGACCAATGCCTAGCCATTTGTGATCCGATAGCATTTCTTCTTGATAGCCCCCTTCTAAGGAGAGTAAATAGCCCAATCCTGCTGCTAGCACTGCACCTATGGCTGAAAGCAGCCAAATAAAAGGCAGCGCGGCGCGCAAGGAGGGATGGCGTTCGCCGCGGGCGTAAATCTCCAACAGCAACCCCAAGGCCATAAAGCCTATCGGTAGGTGCAAAGCCAGAGGGTGAAACCGCCCAAGAAATAGGAAGAATTCAGGAGTAGTAGTTTCCATATGGTTTAGGCGATAATGTCTTTGATTACTTTTCCGTGTACATCTGTCAAGCGGTAGCGACGTCCTTGGTGCTTGAAAGTGAGCTTTTCATGATCGACTCCCATCAAGTGAAGCATCGTAGCTTGAAAATCATGCACATGCACAGGGTCTTTGATGATGTTATAACCAAACTCATCTGTCTCTCCGTATGTGATACCGGGTTTCACACCGCCACCGGCCATCCAAATACTAAAGCAACGTGGATGATGGTCGCGTCCGTATGTTTGCTTGGTGAGTTGGCCTTGTGAGTAATTGGTACGACCAAATTCTCCGCCCCAGACTACGAGGGTTTCATCCAGTAGGCCGCGTTGTTTGAGGTCCAAAACCAGAGCCGCAGAAGCTTGGTCTACGTCCATGGCTTGCTTGGCCACAGCATTGGGGAGATTGTCATGATGATCCCAACCC
Source organism: Bacteroidota bacterium (assembly GCA_038534415.1). Classification (GTDB taxonomy): domain Bacteria; phylum Bacteroidota; class Bacteroidia; order J057; family J057; genus JBCAWW01. Next base: position 5,911 of record JBCAWW010000059.1, read on the forward strand.
ATATGATAGAGCTGAATAAATCGAACTCCGCGTTCCGCAAGGCGGCGGGCCAAAAGTGCATTGGCCGCAAAAGTGCCTGGTTTAGCGGCATCGGGACCGTACATACGATAAACATGATCTGGCTCTTTGCTGATGTCCATGGTTTCAGGCACGGAAGTTTGCATGCGATAGGCCATCTCATATTGAGCGATACGCGCACTAATCTCAGGGTCGCCCATCGCTTCGTATTGCTTTTGGTTGAGGTCGCTGATCAAGTCGAGCATCTGACGGCGATCTTCGCGATGCATCCCCTTAGGATCTTGCAGATAGAGGACAGGGTCTTTACCGGAGCGAAACTGTACTCCTTGATGCACCGAATGCAAAAAGCCATTGCCCCAAAGGCGGGAATAAAGCGGCTGCGCAAAAGGCCTGCCGGTCCCGCGCGAAAGCAAGACACAAAAGGTCGGTAAGTTTTCATTGGTACTCCCCAAGCCATAACTCAACCAAGAGCCAATACTCGGACGCCCCACCTGCTGCGAACCCGTTTGAAAAAAGGTGATCGCAGGATCATGATTGATGGCCTCAGTGTGCATCGATTTGATGACGCAAAGCTCATCGGCGATCTGTGAGGTATAGGGCAGCAATTCACTCATCCAAGCACCGCTTTCTCCATGCTGTTTGAAGCTATACTTGGAGGGCGCGAGGGGGAAGCTACTCTGACCCGAAGTCATTCCCGTTAGTCTCTGGCCTTGCCGAACGCTTTCCGGTAGGTCTTGACCCGCCATTTTTTCGAGTAGCGGATTATAGTCAAAAAGCTCAAACTGAGAAGGTCCACCACTTTGAAAAAGGTAGATGACTCGCTTGGCTTTAGGGGCAAAATGCAAGGCATCCATGATCCCCTTACTAAAATCAGGTCCCGTCTGCAGTTTGCCAGGATCGGCCAAGCAGCCTGGCAAAATTGAAGCCAAGGCCATACCGCCAATGCCTAAACTAGCTTTAGAGAGAAAGTGGCGACGATTGATCGTGAGTAAATGTTCGTGTACAGGATCCATGGATTAGCTTTTGGAGACGACTTCGTCAAGGTTGAGGAGACTAGAGGCAAGTAGCGTATAAGCGGCTAATTCCGCAGAAGAGATATCTTTTTCGACTTGGTATTCCCCGATATTGAGGAGGGCTTCGACAGATTCTGGCTCAGCCTGCAAACGGGCTTGTTGCTGGGTCAAAAACTGCTGGAGTTTTTGAGATTCGTCTTTTTGGGGTGTACGGGCAGTCAAGAGGCGAAAACCAAAGGCAATACGTTCTTCGGTTTGCTCTCCTCCTTCTTTGATCATCCGAGTGGCTAGCAGACGAGCGGCCTCTAGGTAAGTAGGATCGTTGAGGAGGACCAGCGCTTGCAAAGGCGTACTGGTAGCCTGACGTTTCACCTCACAGATCCCGCGGCGCGTAGCATCCATGGTGATCATATTGGGGGGTGGGATCGTACGTTTCCAGAAGGTATAAAGCGAGCGACGATATAGATTAGCCGCAGAATCTTGTTTATATGCTGCAAGACTACCCCCACCACCGCCAGTGGTTTCTTCCCAAAGCCCTGCGGGCTGATAAGGTTTGACACTAGGCCCGCCTACTTTTTTGACTAATAAACCGCTCGCCGCCAAGGCTTGATCACGGATCATCTCAGCTGGGAGACGATAGCGAGGCCCTCGGGCCAGAAGGAGGTTTTCGGGATCTAGACGCTCCAGCTCAGGGGTAATGCGACTATCCTGTCGATAGGTCGCTGACATTACCATCAATTTGAGCATATGCTTCGTGTCCCAGCCAGATGTTTGAAATTCGATGGCGAGCCAATCTAGTAGTTCTGGATGCGAAGGCAAGGCCCCTTGATTGCCAAAGTCTTCAGGGGTTTTGACGATACCATTGCCAAAGATCATTTGCCAGTAACGATTGACCGTTACACGGGCGGTGATAGGGTTTTCAGGATGAAACAACCATTTGGCCATGCCCAGACGATTTTGCTCAAATTCTTGGCCGAAGGCCATAATCTGGGCGGGAAGCGTAGGACTGACCGAATCGCCATGCTGATCATAGGCGCCTCGATTGAGGAGATAGGCCTGCCTTGGGCTTTCCATTTCCTCCATCACCATGAGTTCGAGTGTATCTTGTTCGAGAGCCAAGCCCTTCATATAGGCGACCTTCTCTTCTAAGTCCGCTTTAGTTACTTTGATAAACGGCAAAGGCGTAGCTCCATAGGCACGGATTTTACCATTTTCTGGGACATTATTGAAAAAGGAAAAGAGGCCATAATATTCCTTCATGCTTAAGGGATCGTACTTATGATCGTGGCAACGAGCACATTGCATGGTGAGGCCTAGAAACACCGTACCAAAAGTTTGGACTCGGTCGGCGACATACTCAACTCTATATTCTTCTTCGATCACGCCACCTTCTTGGGTGATCATATGGTTACGATTGAAACCAGTGGCGATCTTTTGCTCTAGACTCGGTTCAGGCAATAAATCGCCCGCCAACTGCCAAGTGGCAAATTTGTCATAGGGCATATTGCTATTAAAAGCATGAATCACCCAATTGCGGTAGGGCCACATGGTTCGTTCGAGATCATCTTGATAACCGTGTGAATCAGCATATCTGGCGGCATCTAGCCATAGTGAGGCCATGCGTTCGCCGAAGGCGTCCGAAGCCAAAAAGCGATCTACTGCATTTTCATACGCTTGAGGACTCGCATCAGACAGATAGGCATCCAAATCCTCAGCGGTAGGCGGCAAACCTGTCAGATCAAAACTCAATCGTCTCAACAATCGCTCATTGGGGGCCATAGCAGAAGGTTTGAAGCCTTCCTGCTCGAGTCTAGCTAAGACAAAATGGTCAATATCGTTTTGTACCCAATCCGCTTGTTTGGTCTCAGGTAAGGCTTGCTTTTCGGGGGGGATGAAGGCCCAATGCCGTTTCCACTCCGCACCCTGCTCGATCCATTTGGTGAGAATCTCGACCTCATGTGCCTTAAGCGTCAGATTGGATTCTGGCGGCGGCATCAAGAGCTCGGAATCAGTCGTATGGATACGTTCTATGATGAGGCTTTTTGAGGGTTCACCCCTCACGATCGCATAGCGATCTTGCTGCTCACCGAGGGCCGTAAAGGCACCGGCTTCGGTATCAAGCCTTAGCCCAGCCTCTCGTTTATTTTCATCTGGTCCGTGGCAAGTGTAGCAACGATCCGAGAGAATGGGCCTCACATGAAAGTTGAAATCAATTTTGTCAGGAATACGCGTGCTCAACGCTTCCTCAGTATTTTTGGATGGAGGAGAGCAGCTAATGATGACCAAAAGGAGCAGCAGCAGGGCTCCCCCAACAAAACGATGGGCGAAAATTTGCATCCGATTCAGAGTAGTTAGTTTATTCTAACTTTTAAAATAGGGAATATTTCCCTGAACCGCTAGGCCTCTTACCACAAGGCATCCTGCAAATGTTCCCAATACTCCTCAGCTAAATTATCTCCGTTAAAAATCGCAATTCCTTCTGCCCCACCCTGCCGAGATCTTTGCACCGCTTTTTGTAAATGATTCATCTTTTTTAGGGCAGGCATATATAAGCCCGTATGGAGCGTAAAACGATTGGCAATATCATTGACCCCACTAGCCGTGGAACGCTTAATCCAGTTGAGGCCCTCATTGTAAAAACTATGATAAATCATCGGAAAGACTTTGTCCAAGCGCCAATCATCCCAAGACTGTCGCACTAATTTTCGGGCGAGGTCGGGATAGGGAAATACCGCTGCTGACAACAAGCTATTTTCGGCATGGACTTGATCCGAAAGTGAGTTGACGATCTGCGTTACTCGATCGTAACGATATTGCTTCCAAGCTTCACTCGAGCTAGGGTCTTCCATCTTGGCTGGATCTAAGCCTGAACTTTCGGCAAACTTTTCTCGACACTGCGTACAGTAGCAATAGTCATAGGGTGGCAATTCTTCCTTTTGCACCAAATCATATTTTTCCCACAAAGCCCTCGGCAAGATCACATCACAATAGCGCACATAATCGAGATGTACGCCATCTAGCCCTTCGACTGCGAGTAGGCTAGCCACTTTTTGGTGCAAAAAATCAAGCGTTCCGGCACGGGAAGGGCATAACCAACGATAATATCCAACATATGGAGGTGCATCGAGGACCGATTTTCCTTCGCGGCTGATGCTATAGAGTTCTGGCTTTTCGGCCTGCAATTGTTTCTCTCCGGGTTGATTAAGGGTCCACATCCAAGCGTGTACTTCCAATGATTGAGCCTTGGCAATCGGAATTACTTTATTGAGCAATTTTACACCTGCATTGATCAAAATCCCTTTAAAACCCGCCTGTTTGATACGGGCAAAAAGCGCATTCCAGTCTTGCTCAGATTTATCTTTGTTGCCATGAAGCCACACATAATGCTGTCCTCGAATCGCGAAATCATCTTCGAAAAGGAGGAGTTTTGAAGCGGCTGTAGCAAGCCCTGCTTGGCCTATTTTTTTGAGTGCGTATCGTCTATTCATTGCGATAGGAAGAATATTTTGCCCTCCTGATTGATGATCCAGCGTCCTTGCTTCGAGGAAGGTATAGAAATTTCGTATTGATGGGGGGAAGCCTCAAGTTTTAGTTTCGGATCAAACTGAACGCCTAAGGCAGCGAGCTCCTCAGCAAACTGACCATGCTGAAACCGATATTCTCTTTGTTTATAGTAGAGCGCCCGGAGCTTGTTTTTTTGGTTTTGATCGACGTCTTCGACGAACGCTACTTCATTTGCGCCAGCTTCTTGAGTAGAAAATTGCAGATAGCCCCACTGCTCAGGCATATGCATATTGATTTTGCCTTGTGGCGACCAAACCCAATTGCTTTCGGAGAGCGGTTTACCGCTTTGAGGGTCTTGTTTTTTTTCATAGCGGCCTTGCCGAACGCTCCACTCCCACTGCACCCGCGAAAAATTGATGCGCCATTGATCGCCATCTTGGGGGATGCGTTTGCGAGGAGCACACTCCAATAAAGAGCGCCAAGGAAAAAAGATCTCGACCTGCCAGTATTGATCTGTATCGCTCGGGTCATTGAGCGTACCTGCAAGGTAAACCGCAGATTGTACCCCCTCTATGTCCCAGGCCGTGATTGCAGGTCCGCCATCACGATAAGGCTTTGCCATCAAGAGATCCCATTCGGTGCCCAGGGCATTGATTTCGTACTCATAATAAAGATGGGTATCGCCATCTGGATCAATAAAAATTTCAAAATCGTTGTCCTGAAAAATGACTGATTCTCGTTCTGTCAGCGAGGCTTGGAGATGGGGTTCTTCGAGGCGAGCCAAAAAATAGAGGCCTTGCTCATCCCAGATCATTTTGAGGCGGGTATCGAAGGGAGCTTGTTGATCAGGCTTGCCCTCGATATCGACAAAACGCTCAGTCCAAGGGACCTGTTCCCATAGCGCTTCACTCTTTCCATCTATCAAGGGCGCGCGAGGCGTTTGATAGCAAATATAATGACGAGGACTTAGGCTTATCAGCCCGATGATTGCACAGAGAAAAGCGTTCATAGCAAGAAATATAAAGCGAGGCCACCCCCGATCAAAGCACCTGAAACCGTTGCCAAAAGATTGACAGAGTCATTGGTGAGGATTTCTAATCTTTGCAGGGTCGCGCCATAAATAGAATCGAGCAGATTGCCAGCTACACCCGCGATGAATACTGCTAGGATAAACTGAGCGTTCCCGATTAGGGCAGCATAAACCAAAGCGACCAAAAGGCTTCCCCCTATCCCTATAAGCGTCCCTTCTAGGCTGATCACGCCATCGAGGCCGCGTTCGCCCGGGCGGAAAGTCAAAATCTCCACATAATGTCGACCGTAGACATTGCCCAGTTCGGAGGAAAATGTATCTCCCATGGCGGTGGCAAAACTCGCCGCCAATGCTGCTAGCCAGAAAGGGGCATATTCGGGGAAACACCAAGCCCAAAAGCCACAAATTCCCGCTACACCACCATTGGCAAAAGCATGCCTGACGCTACGTTTCCCTTCGTTTTCTTGGGCAAGACCTAGGGCCTGCTTCGCAGAACGCTTATGATGTGAGGCCAAGGTCCCCAATACAAAAAAGAGCAGTAAGAGCGCCAATGCTTCAAAACCTCCCCCAACAAATATCCCCATCGCGATCAAAGCTCCCAGCAAACTACCCGGCAAATCGATCTTGCCGGAAGCATAGCTGAGGACAACAAAAAGGCCAATCGCTCCTAAGCCCCAATACAGCAGCGGAGGCTCCACAAATTGAGGGTTTTGCCAGGCAAGAAGCGCGAGATAGGCATTGATCAGGACCAAGGCAAGGCCTATGATGAGGTGAGAAGTCCGCATGAATTCAATTTGGCCCAAAACGGCTAAAATGCAAAACACCCGACCATAATTGGTCAGGTGTAGCAGAAGCAAGCTCAATATCTTCGGAGAGAGGCGCTTAAAACAAGATGGTTTCGCTCGCTTCGATATATAAACGATCCCGATGGAGACTTAGTATCTAAAAGCAAATATTTGTAACATTTCTTAGGCGTTGCATTATGGAAATGAGTAGTTGAGATAATCTTTTGATTATGAAACACATAGTACTGATTTTGACACTCCTCATTGGGGGTCAAACACTCTGGGCTTTAGATAGAATTGATTACCGACTCTATCAGCACGCCGAGACTTTTCAGAGTGATGATATTGTATTGGAAGCGTTAGTCGCTGAT
>JBCAWW010000060.1:0-12539 GCA_038534415.1 Bacteroidota bacterium
CTCAACGCGGCAGCAAACGCGCAATCTTTGTTTGCAAAAAGATCCCGAAAATTGGGGACGCTAAGCAAACAAGGAGCAGATTTACTGGTTAGAATTAGAAACTTATCCTAATGGCTGAAAATACTTTTCTGGATACGATCAAAAGCAGTACGATTCAGGATTATATCGTAGAAGTTCGTGGCTACGCCAACGAAATGACTATCGAAGTAAAAGCTGAGCATATCGTTGAAGTGCTAACTACTTTCAAAACGCAGTTTAATTTCAACTATCTCGCTGACATCACTGGATCCGATCACTATACTGACGATCTTCGCTTTGAGGTAGCTTACAATATCGTAAGCATTGAAGGCAAACAAAGATTGCGCGTTTGCTGCCGCGTTGAGGAAGATAGCCCTGTAGTCGAAACGAGTACTGGTCTTTGGCAATCAGCCAATTGGTTTGAGCGTGAGGTCTTCGATATGTATGGCATCAAGTTTACCGGTCATCCAGACCTTCGTCGGATGTTTATGCCAGAGGATTATGATTACTTCCCGCTCCGTAAAGAATTTCCTCTTCTAGGGATTCCGGGTTCTATCGAGCTCCCTGAAAAAGACCCACCGAAGCAGTACAAATAAACTTTGTGCTGATCAAAAATATAGGCGACCCAATGGGTCGCCTTTTTTATGTTTTGTGCTATGCGCAATAAGGAGCTCCTTACCTTAACAGTCGGTGGATAAGCGTTCTGCGAAGCAGCCCTACTTAGAAACCTCAGACTCGGCCGAAGCGCTCAAATCCATCAAGAAGAGCTGCTGCCCATGTCCCACGACCAAGGCCCGTTGATCATCGATCGCTACGGCCTCATAGAGAGAAAAAGTGGTGGGACGGTACCGCTTGTTGACAGTGGCACTTACGGGTTCCAATTCGGCGATGCTACCATTAAAGGTCAAAGCATGCAATTTGCCATTGAGCTCAAGTAAAGACCACACACAACCTTCATCTGCAAGGTCGATTTTGTCGCCATTGAGTTTACCAACGCGGCCATTGCTACTAAATAAAGGGTTCTTGACGCCGCTATAATATATTACATCGCCATTCCAGTGTAGGTGATGTACCAAAGCGGGAACGTGGCCTTTTTTCTGCCAAGTAGTCGCGCCATTGATGCTGGAGAGGATTACCGTTTGGATCCCACTATAAGCCGCTGCGATATACTCTACGCTCTCATCTCCGGGACGCTCGAGCGACCACACAAAATGAACCGCACTTTCCCAAACAATCTCGGGGCCAAACTTCAAACTAGGGTCTACTTTAGCGATAAATCCTTTGGGTAAGGTCTTGCCAGCTTTGGCGATTTTTTGATTGCCACCGGCCACCAACAAAGTACCGTCGTCCATGACCATCATATCATAAAAACAGCGTTTGGCAAAGCTTTTACCAAAGAAGGAGCGCTCGAATGTTTCACTGCGACGATCGTAGCGAAAGATCATGCCTTGGTCTCCGCCGATAAAAATAGCCTCAGAAGTAGGTACGATTTTGAGGAGGTTAACTTCCCCTTCGGGGAACGCTAAGCTACGGGTATTACCATTGCTGTCGATCTCTTTTAAGAGTCCGTTTTCCCCGGCAGCCCAAAACAGACCGTTGCCGATAGAGGCAATATCATAATAGCTACTATCTGAAATCAGACCCGTCTGCAAAGGGGTAATCTTTTGGGCAAACCCGAGCGAAAAGCTCAGGCTGAGGAGAAGTCCGGTAAATAAAGCGTTGCGGGTCATGAATCTTGTCGTTATGGTACAAATACAAGCCAAGTATCAAAAGGCTGCATCTCGGTGTCAGTATTTATAAACGGAAGCGAACAAAAGTAGCTGTAAAATGAGCCTGCAAATGTACAAGCGTGAAGCTTTGACAAACAAGTGTAGACATACCCCTAGAAAAAAAAATTCAAAAATGTGTTGATCGAAAACAGTTAGCCCACGACTAAAGGGGTGAATGTAACATTGATAACAACATCAAACACCCTAATAATTATGAAACGGTTCACACAGTTTTTTTTCTCTCTCGTCGCCCTGCTCGCCCTTAGTCTTACCGCTTGCGAACAAATAGTGATCGACGACATTAAGCAGCCTGGCCCTAGCTTTTCGATGGATCAATTTGAAGCCAACCTCATCGAAGCCCTCGACGGCAAAGTAACGGGTTACTCCTACTCTATCGGCCTCAATGGCAATGCCGCTCGCCAAGGTGCAGGAGGATTTGCAGTCATGCCTGGCACTAGCCCAGATTATCAGACTGGCATCGAAATGAGCCATACTTCTCGTATGCATATCGCGAGTGTTACCAAGCCTGTCACCGCCCTGACCCTATTTAAAACCATGAACGATAAGGGTATGCAAGACATCGACATCCCTTTTGTACAGTTTTTGCCTACGCATTGGACCGTACATCCGAGCCTCAATGATATCAGCCTTCGTCAATTACTAGAGCATACCTCAGGCATCCTCAACTCAGGCAATGTCTATGATGACGTAAAAGACTGGGTCGCCCTTGGCGTCAATCAATCAGACAAAGGCAAATACTCTTACAACAACGCCAATTATAGCGTCCTGCGCATCGTAACCGCTTATATCCACTCCGGCGAACTGCTCAACGAAGCTACTTTTGCCAATGATGATGACAATCTCGATCAGTTGACCAATGACATCTTCATGAATTTGATGAAAAGCAAGGTCTTGATTCCTGCTCAGGTAACCCATGATCCTCTTTTCCCAAGTCGCACTAATCCAGTATACTTCTATAACTATTCTGATCTCACCCAAGCTCCTTGGATCACGAGTAGTTTCACCAAAGGGCCGGGCGCATTTGGCCTCTATCTCTCTGCCAACGAAGTTGCCTCAGTGATGGCGCACGCTCGCCACTTGGATGGATACTTGCCTCAGCCATTTTATGACTACTTCTTTGCTGAAGATGTAGGACTCAAAGTGAGCAATGGAGATCAGGGGACTTACCTACACCACGGAGGAGATTGGATCAGCAATGGCCGTGGCGTCAATACTCGCACCATGGTATTTCCCAACAATGTAGAAGCAACCATCATGATCAACTGCCGCACCCATGAAGCCGGTGATGACCGCGCCTTGCTACAAAACGCTTACGATGATGCCTGGACGAACTAAAACTTGAAAGTTTTTATTTCGCATAGCGAAGAGGAGTGGATTAGTTTCCGCTCCTCTTTTTTAGTAACTGACCAGCCTTCTTGCCATTCCACTCCTGGTTTTGCCAGACTATTTGACCATTGATCAAGACGAGATGCATGCCCTCAGCAAGGCGATGGGGCTTGATAAAACTAGCGCTACTCCTTAGCGCCTCAGGCTTAAAAATAGCGATATCAGCATAATATCCCTCCTTCAATAAACCCCTGTTTTCAAAACCAAAAGTAGCCGCCGGTAGTCCCGTCATCTTATAAATCGCTTTTTCGAGGCTCATGATTTGGTCTTCAAGACTCCATTCGCTGAGTACTTTGGTAAAGCTGCCGAAGCCGCGCGGGTGATGCATCGTTTCACTACCATCAGAAGAAATCATCAATTGAGGCCAGGCGGTGAGGGCTTTCTGCAATTCATCGTCCATCACAAAGTAAGCGGCTGATGCGCCTCTAGGTCCTATATCCATCAACACTTCCTCAAAAGGACGATTTTGTTCTCTCGCCACTTGAGCCAGCGTTTTACCCGCATAGGCCTTAGAACCAAATAGGGTTGCAGCGGGGCCATTGCGTTTGTTGACACGCTCTCTGAGATAGGCAGCGAGTTCTTTTTCACGGCTGTGCCGAACGCTTGGGTAGTCCGCAGGAGGCCTCGCCCACTCGGGGAAGACAATGCCGATCGTAGTATAAGAAGCCGTATAAGGATACAAATCCGCTGTCAGGCCCTGCGTTTGAGCTCCCACTTGATCTAAATAGGCGATAATCTCCTGAGCACGAGCCTCTCCTTTGCCATAGACCGATTTGAGATGTGAAACATGCACGCGGCAGCGTTCCCCGCAGGCGGCTAACTCATCTATGGCCGCAAAAAGTTGATCGTCGTCCTCATTGCGCATATGGCTGACCATCACGCCATCGGTTTGTCCTACCGCAGTCGCCAGTGCGAGTAGCTCCTCCTGATCGGCATACATACCCGGCACATATTCCAAACCTGTACTGAGACCAAAGGCACCTTTATGGAGCAATATTGACAACTGCTCCCGCATCCCATCGATCAATTTGATACCGGGATCTTTGCGTGTCCCGACGCCTGACCCGCTGCGCAAAGACCCATGCCCTACCCACCAAGCTTCGTTAAGAGCCAAGGCTAGATTTTCGCTTTCCAACTTAGTATGTAGCGAAGCGAGAGCTCCACTATTGCCATCTTGCCCCAAGCAAAGCGTCGTTACGCCTTGGGCCAGATTGTTGCGCGTCCCGCCGTGAGAATGTGCATCAATAAAGCCGGGACTTACGAGCATCCCTTGGGCATCTATGGTTTGGCTCGCCTCTACCTCTAGGGCTTCCGTCTTCCCAAGGTAGATGATTTGCTGGTCTTTGATGAGGACGTCTCCGCCGAACGCTTCTCCTCCACTCCCATCAATGATCGTCCCGCCTTGGATCCAAAGGTCTGCGCTCAGTTTTTGGGGCTTGGGGGGAGCGTTCTCCGCAGGAGCCTCAGCCGGATTATTGCAAGCCAAAAGCGAGAGGTAGAGAAGCAGAAAATGGAGGGACTTTTTCATGATAGAACAGAATTTCTAGTCTAAAAATACTCAGCAATGCGGATTCTTATCTATTTTGTCAATAACCAATCCTACTCAAATGAAAACTACTTTACCTTTAATCTTATTGTTGGTCGCCTTGGCGGCCTGCCAAAGTGCCCCGCAAACGCAAAGTCCGAGCTTTACCATCAGCTTTGCCCAAGACACCATTTTTGACGGCAGATTGCTGCTATTGATCTCCACCGACGAGAGCAATGAACCCCGCTTTCAAATCACGGATCGTCCCTCCACCCAGCAGGTATTTGGGATGGACGTCGAAGGCTGGCAAGGCAGAACTCCCCTCTCCTTTGGGGCGGAGGAATACGGCTATCCGATTCAAAGTTTGGCGGACCTACCCGAAGGAGATTACTACGTCCAAGCACTCCTCCACAAGTATGAGACCTTCAATCTCAAAACGGGGCATACGGTCAAACTCCCGATGGACCGCGGAGAAGGGCAGCAATGGAACCGGGCACCAGGTAACCTTTACAGTAAACCCCAAAAGTTTAGCATCAAGGAAAATAGTCGCATCGAACTCGCTCTGACCGAGCAGATTCCTCCCATCGAGGAGCCCACAGACAGCAAATACATCAAACATATCAAACTCAAAAGCGACTTATTGAGTGAGTTTTGGGGGCGTGATATGTACTTGGGGGCGCATGTGCTTTTGCCAGAAGGATTTGATGAGCATCCAGAGGCGAGATATCCCTTGGCGATTATGCATGGGCATTTTCCCAGTGATTTTGGTGGCTTTCGTACTACACCGCCCGATCCAGATCTCAAGCCAGAATATAGCGCTCGCTTTGATCTGGAGGGCTACAATAAAATCGTCCAAGAAGAAGAGTATCAGTTTTACAAAGACTGGACCGGGCCAGATTTCCCTCGCTTCTTGGCCATCAAAATCCAGCACGCCAATCCTTATTATGATGATTCTTATGCGGTCAACTCTGCCAACCTAGGGCCTTATGGCGATGCGATCACTTATGAGTTGATCCCTCATATCGAAAAGATGTTTCGTGGGATCGGGGAAGGTTGGGCGCGCTGTGTCTACGGCGGCTCGACCGGTGGTTGGGAAGCTTTGGCCGTACAAGTCAAATACCCAGATGAATATGGCACTTGCTACGCGGCTTGTCCCGATCCGATAGACTTTAGAGCCTATTGCTTACTCAATCTCTACGAAGAGCAAAATGCCTACAATTTGGAAGGTCCCTTTCGGACGACCAAGCGTCCTGGCCATCGCGATTACCTCGGCAATGTCGATGCGACCCTAGAGGATATGAATCTCCGGGAATTGGCGCTCGGCACCAAAAGTCGTTCGGGTCAGCAATTTGATATTTGGGAGGCCGTTTATTCACCTCAGGGCGAAGATGGCTATCCAGTGCGCATTTGGGACAAAAAGACTGGAGAGATCAACCAAGAGGTGCTAGAATATTGGCGCGAGAATTATGATCTCAGCCATATTTTGCAGCGAGATTGGGCTACACTCGGTCCTAAGCTACGCGGCAAAATCAATATTTATTGTGGTGATATGGACAATTACTACCTTAACAATGCGGTCTATCTCGCAGAGGAGTTTTTGGAAAATGCCCAGCCGGCCTACGAAGGCGAAGTCGATTATGGGGACCGGGCGGAGCATTGCTGGAACGGCGATCATACTCAGCCCAATGCAATTTCGCGCCTGCGCTACCATCAGATGTTTATTCCCCGCTTCGCGGAACACTTAGAAAAAACCACTCCGGCAGGAGTGAAAAAGACCTGGTTGTACTAATTTAGCCTAGCAGTTGTGGAGCAATTGTTCCACAACTGTTTATTCATCCTCTCTGGAGAAGCGTTCCGCGCAGCGGCAATCCAAAATAGACCTCCCAAAATCTACAGAAAACATCTCATGGCATTAGTAGGATCCAACCCATTTACGATAGGCGAGCAAGCTCCGGACTTCACTTTATTGGATACAGTGAGCGATCAAGATTTGAGTCTCACAAACTTGAAAGGCAGCCAAGGCACTGCCATCTTTTTTATCTGCAATCATTGTCCCTATGTGGTCCACATCAATCATGGATTGGTACAAATGGCCAATGAGTATCTACCCAAAGGAATCAATTTTATCGCCATTAGCAGCAATGATGTGAGGCATTATCCTCAGGATGGGCCAGACCGGATGAAGCAAGTGGCAGCGCAACTACAGTATCCCTTTCCCTACTTATACGATGAGACCCAAGAGGTAGCCAAGGCATACAATGCATCTTGCACCCCGGATTTGTATTTATTTGATGCAGAGCTTAAAGCGGTATATCATGGTCAGTTTGATGATTCGCGTCCTCGTAATGGGGTGCCAGTTAGTGGGCATGACTTTCAGAGGGCCATGGATTACTTACTTAAAGGTGAAGCAAATCCGCACCAACAGCATCCAAGTGTAGGTTGTAGTATCAAGTGGAAGCGATGATGTTTTGTTGGTTACTGCTGCGCAGAACGCTCAACTCTTCCAGCGGATGCAATAGAGTTATAGGTCAAATAAAAAAATATGACTAGAAGAAATAAGTTGATCATATCATTTATTGTGGGAATTATAGCCATTATGATTATTGGCTTTAACTTATTTATCAACGAAAAGACTCATTTTTCCAAGGATGAGCAAGGGCGTAGCCTTACAATAAAATCATCTTGGTTTAAATCACATTTGGGAATGCACAATATGGTAACTCTATCGGGTATAGACGAAAATGGGATTCCATTTGCCACTGCTATGGGATTCGGTGAAAATTATTCAGAAATGATTGATAGCGTTGCAAGAGTATCTTGGGAAGGTCCTAATAACCTAATCGTTGAAAGTATATTGAAGGATGGGGAAAAGCATACATTTAGATGTGAATTCCCTTGATTAAGGTCTTAAAATTGATAACTGTCGAATCAATATTCTACCTAGAAAATTAGTTAAAATCAGTTCACAAAAAATCAAATTAGTTTCTTTAGACTACCTAATTAAATACACCAGAAACCAATTACAAAGCATAAGATTTAGAATCTAAAATAGAATTATTGAAAACAGAAATAGCCACGAACATCGTCTACGCGCTATGTCTTCGTCGCGAAGCTCCTCGCCCCTGCGCGTAGTTCGGTCGATAGCGGATTATAGCCCAAAGACATAAGCGTTCCGCGCAGCGGTCCTCCCCCTAACGATCTTGCAAGCGATAGACAAACTTCAAGCCAGACCAATTTTCATCTACGGCGCAGACTTTTACATCTACCAAGCCAGCATCTAAGCCATGCTCACGGATCAGTTCACGATTGAGATCAGTCTTGATTTTGGCAGCTTTTTTGGGCCATGAGAGCCAGAGACTGCCATTGGAAGGCAACATTGCTTTGAGGGTGGGTAAGCGTTCGATAAGATCGGCCTCCTCCTTGAAAAAAGCATGTACAAAGTTGGTTTGGGCCTCTTTGCCTTGTTTGAGCCACTCACAGCCCTCAGGCAAAGTAGCTAACAACTCTTGATAATGCGGGGGCGCTTGGTGGGCATACAACTTCATTCCTGCCTTGATGCCAAGCTTTTTGGCGAGTGGGGTTCCAGAATATCCTACGGACATAATCGAATATAGGGCTTTTTGTTAACTTGTCGCTCCTAATTAAGCCCTAACTCATGCTAAAGAACTATTTTCCCCTCCTTTTACTCTCTGTTTTTATTGCCTGTGAACCCGCTCAGGAGCCATCGAGCGCTAAGGCAGATACCGTGATACGGAACGCTAAGATCTACACCGTCGACGAATCACAACCCAATGCTGAAGCAGTCGCGATCAAAGATGGCAAAATCGTTTTTGTAGGCTCGAATGAAGAAGCGGCAAGCTGGACAGAGGCTGAAACGGAGCTGATTGACCTAGGGGGAAAAACCATGATACCGGGCTTTATTGAGAGTCATGCCCACTTTTTGGGGATAGGCAAACTCAAAACCGAAATCGACTTTGCGGGCACCGAAAGCTATAATGAAATCATTACGCTGGTCGAAGAGGCGGTGATGGCAGCCGAACCAGGAGAATGGATCACCGGACGTGGTTGGCACCAAAGTAAGTGGAAATCACTGCCCGAAATGATGGTCCAAGGCTTTCCGACTCACCATCTGTTGAGTGCTGTCAGTCCTGACAATCCGGTTTATATCCGTCATGCGAGTGGACATGCAGCTTTGGCCAATGCGAAGGCCATGGAAATCGCAGGCGTTAACGCGGAAACCGAGTTTGATGAAACGGGAGAAGTGATCAAAGGACTCGATGGAGAACCCACTGGCTTAATGAATGAAGAGGCAGAGCAACTAATTGGTAAACATATACCGATCGAAGAAGCTGAAATGCGCGCTTGGGCAGCAGCAGCAGCCAAAGAATGCCTTGCCAATGGTATTACAACCGTACATGATGCTGGGGTCGGGACAGAATGGATGGATTTGTATGAGGATCTCCTGCAAGAAGAAAACTTACCCGTCCGCCTTTATGTCATGCTCAACGGCAAAGACCAAGCCCAACTTGAAGATTGGTACAAACGTGGGCCTTTGTTGGACGATTATCTAACCGTACGTTCTATCAAATGCTACGCTGACGGGGCCTTGGGTTCTTACGGGGCTTTGTTGTTACAACCCTATACTGATGCCCCTTCGGAGTTGGGCAATCCAGATCAGCCTTTTCCGATTATCACAAAAATCGCTCAGGAGGGCCTTCAAAATGGTTTTCAAGTGTGTACGCACGCCATTGGGGACAGAGCCAACCAAGAGGTTCTAAATAGTTATCAGGCAGCGATCGAGGCTAATCCTGAGCAGGCAATGGATCATCGATTTCGGATTGAGCATGCGCAGCATTTAGATTTAGAAGATATTCCCCGCTTCGCGGAACTAGGCGTCATTGCTTCGATTCAAGGGATTCATATGAGTTCAGATCGTCCATGGGCCATCAATCGCCTTGGCGAACAGCGGATTTTGGATGGGGCCTATGTATGGCAAAAGCTACTGGATTCAGGCGCTAAAGTGATCAATGGTACAGATGCTCCGGTGGAGCCAGTAAGTGCGATAGCCTGCTTCTATGCCTCAGTTACCCGTCAAACCTTGCAGGGAACGCCAACTGGAGGATATGAGGCGGATCAGCGGATGAGTCGGGCCGAAGCCCTTAAATCCTATACCCTTGATGCAGCCTATGGAGGCTTTCAAGAAGACACCAAAGGCTCCATCGAAGTAGGTAAATTGGCGGACTTAACCGTCTTATCTCAAGATATCATGGAAATCCCTGAAAATGAGATACTAAATACTGAGATAGAATATACCATAGTGGGGGGGGAAATACGTTATAAAAAGGAGTAGCGAAACCTCCTTTTCAAAATCTCGTTTATCCAACTTAACTCCTACCGCCTGATAAAACTTTACCTGTTTTCATCACAAACTACGTACTCTAAAGAATTTGGCTATGATGCGAAATCTGCTCATTCTTACCCTGTTATTGAGTTTTTTCAGTGCTCAACTCCCTCTGCAGGCTCAAACAAGACGTTCTTGCTCTACTACTGAGTATTTGAACGGTCAATTACAATCTAATCCTGCCGTCCGCTATAAGATGCGGGAGGTCGAGATGCGAACCGCCGAAAATGTGCGTTCCGCCAGAGGCGATATGCTAGGAGTGGTCACGATACCCGTAGTCGTGCACGTAGTTCACAATCAAGACGTACAAAATATTTCTGATGAGCAAATCCGCTCGCAGATAGATGTACTCAATCAAGATTTTGGCCGCACCAATTCGGATCGTTTCGATACACCTGCCCATTTTGGGCGTTTGGCGGTTAATTCAAAGATATCTTTTCAACTCGCTTCTCAAGATCCTTATGGCAATCCGACCAACGGAATTACCCGGACTCGCTCCAACCAAGGCTTGTTTTCCCCTTCAAACAATGGGGTAAAATACAGCACGATGGGCGGTATGGACGCTTGGGATACCAAATCTTATCTCAACATTTGGGTTTGTAAGCTGGGTGCTGGTATGCTGGGTTACGCTCAGTTTCCTGGTGGGGGTCCCATAGAAGCAGATGGAGTAGTGATTGATTATAAGTTTTTTGGCACAATGGGTACTGTAAGAGCGCCTTTTGATCAAGGTCGTACTTGTACCCACGAAGTAGGACACTGGCTCAATCTCAAGCATATTTGGGGCGATGGTCCTTGTGAAACAGATGACTTTGTCGCAGATACGCCACCAGTAGCAGATGCTCATTATGGTTGCATGCATAGTGCAAAGGCTTGTGATGGCGGCCCAGCAATGGTTTCCAATTTTATGGATTATACGGATGATGCTTGTATGAATCTTTTTACGTTCGGCCAAGCCGAACGCATGAGAGCATTGTTTGCACCGGGAGGATTTCGTCGTCAGATGCTCTTTACCAAAGGCTTAGAATCAAATATTCCATTGGTGGCAGCCGCACCACAGTTGCTCAATGCCACCGAGGTAACTGAATTAAGCGCACGCCTGAGTTGGTCTCCTGTTTCAGGAGCAGATTCTTATACGGCTCGTTTTAGAGCGATAGGCGAACCCAACTGGGCGAGCAAAACCTTCGATCGAACCTTTGTCAATGCGACTAGACTAGAGTCATGTACGGATTATGAATTTCAAATCCAGAGTACAGTAGCCGGTATCAACAGTAGCTATTCAGACTCAAAACTCTTCCGTACCATTGGCTGTGAGGACAATAGTTCTTCACCAATCGTAGGTGTCAGCAATACTAGTAACACCAGCTATCCAAGCAATCTGTTTATTTCCGATGAGTTTGGTAATCAAGCGCAGCTCAACTGGTCCAAAGTATCTCGAGCGGTAAGTTATAAAGTCCAGTATAAAGCAAGCGGCTCCAAAAAGGTATATAGCAAGACCTTGGATGAGACCTATGTCAATGTGTATAGTCTCAGTCCAGGGGTGAGATATTTTTACAGAGTACAGGCTCATTTTGCGGATGGACGCAAAGGCCCATATTCAGAAGTAAAATCATTTATCGCAGGCCGGAGTGGTACCGCGCGTATGGCGACAAAATCGGCAGATGATGATTATTTCAAGATCAGGACAAATCCTGCCAATGCATCCGCCACAATCAATATTGATTTAGGGGCTTCTTCAATGATCAAAATTGAAATCCTAGACAATCAAGGTAATGTAGAGATTGGTTATGATCCTTTCTTTCATCAAAAAGGCGATCCTATCGAACTCAATCTGCGGGATCTACAGCGCGGAAATTATCAAATGCGAATTACCGACGATGGCGGCTTTAGCCATAGCAGGAATTTTGTCCGCTAGGGATTACCAAATCTTATCACGTTCGATTGTGTTGAGCAGCTTACCATCTTTATCGATATAAAAGTAAAGATTGTAGGCTGCGACATATACTCTGGCTACGTCTTGCCCTAATTCTTTGTGATAAAAAAAGTTACTCACTAGATCATAATTACAAGGGATTATATGTTTGGTCTCATCTTTCCAGACGATGAAGCCCCATTTGCCGTTTTGCTTGATTCGAATACAATTTTGTTTGGGCTGATAGTCCCCCAAACCTTCATAGTCATTTGACAATTTGAGGTACTCAAGCTCTTGGGGTAAGCCGCCTTTATCTAGCTGGTAAACTAGTAATCCATAATGAGCTCTTTGTTGAGTAACATAGACCAAAAGTTCAGGACTATCGATTTTTCGTTGGTCGATTTTATCAAAGGCTTGAGATAAGGAATCTCCATTTTTTGCAAATAATTGATATCTATCATTGCGGCGAAAAAGGGCGATGTTTTTGGTATCTCCCTCTTTCTCAATTAT
>JBCAWW010000061.1:0-12533 GCA_038534415.1 Bacteroidota bacterium
TTTGAGATAGCGCGAATTGAGTTCTAGCGCTCGATGCAGACGCTTGAGATCGTAGTATCAATATCTATCACAAAAACGCCGACAAAAGATTACTCTTTCAAGGGGGATATTTCAATCATTTTACGGATCGAGCCAAGGCGGTAGAAACATCAGCACTGCTCGCTTGGATTGATAAGCGGCTCGCAGATGTTAAATCCCTCCATGCTCAGGCCATCGAGTATGAGGCCGAAGCCGAAGCCAATATGAAAGCCGCTCAAGAAAAACATCAAAAACTCCTGCTGAATCTCTAATTATGGACAAGCCGCTCAGCCTTGCCGAAATCAATGAAGCGCTCAAACCCTATCAGCGCGAAAAGGAACTCAAGACTGATTGGGAAGCCGAACGGGAGGATTTGGAGGTGATATTGGGTTCCTTGCGTTATGCCCTCACCGTTTTGGATGAGCACGTAGACAAAGAGTGGGCCGATGTCGAAGCCGTCAAAGAACCCGGTTGGAAAAGCTTTTGGTATGGCCTGACCGGCGAGCAAGATCGTAAGCTCGAAAAGGAAATGGCTGATTGGGAGACCGCCCGTGGCGAACGCCAAAAACTGATCAAGGAGATCGAAAAGGTCGAAAAAGAGCGCCAAGAGATCGAACACCAACTCCAATCGGTAAAGGATATCGAATTGCCGCTAAACGAACTCCTCAAGCTCAAAGCGGCTCAACTCCTCAAAGCGCCCCCCCACCCTCGCTACAATCAGTTGGTCAAAGAATATCGCAAGATCAAAACAGCCCGCGAAAAACTGATCGTGATCTACCATACGGCTGGTCCAGCCTTTCGCAGTCTCGACCAATTGTACAATCAGGTCCGTGGGCATCATCGTCCCGGACAGGCGACTCAGTCGCAGCAAAAACTATATCACTACCTCGTCTCCATCACCCAGCCTCAACTCAAGACATTGGGATTGCATCTGCAAGGCACTAAAAAGATGTTGCAGCTACCGCTTTCGTTTCCCATCCGTGAAGTATCTCGATTCTCCATACACTTCAAAGTGGCTAAAACGCCCACCCAAAAAACCGAAGTAGTTGCCAAATACCGCCGTTATTGTCAAGAGCTCAAAGAAGTCAGCCTCGAAAGAGATAAGCATTTCCTAAACCTCCGCAACCAAAATCAACAAGCCCGCACCGCATTACTATGGACCCTTTCCTGATATGAGCCTCAGCCTAAATGAAATCAATCAAGCTCTCAAGCCTTATCGGCGAGAAGCCCACCAGCAACTGGAGTTGGAAAAGCAAATCTCTACGCTCCGACATCATATGGCCTCTCATCGTGAAAACCTCAAATATCTGGATGAAGCCCTCGCCAAAGAATGGGCCGATGTGGAGGCTTTGACCAAAACAAAGTGGCGTCGCTTTTGGCTCAACTTGGATAATGTGCGACAGCTAGTGCTCGAAAAAGAGCAAAAGGAGTGGGAGGTCGTCCGCGAAGAACGTCAAAATCTGGTTTTCCTCATGGCTGAGGTCGAAGCCGAAATCAAAACACTGCAAGGCCGTCGTGAATACATTGGTGATGTTTCTGCCCCACTGACCAAGCTCTTAGCCACGAAGCATCAGCTGTTGCTTGCCTCAGAGACCCACGATATCTACCAAAGCATGGTCGCGGAAGAAGAAGAGCTCAAGCAAAAAGTGGGAGATCTTGACAAACTAGCTCAGGGATTTCAGCTCGCGATCAATCAGCTCCAAAAGGTCGAGGTCCTAATCCAAGACAGGCACTACCTCGGCCAAAAACCGGCCCAAGTGCTACACCTGATCGATACCACCTGCAACTTGATATACAAACTCGTCCCGGCGGCCAACAAACTTCGGATAGAGCTAGATGCCTCCTTTTCGATCAATAGCCTGACCACTTTCGAAGCCCAGTTCAACATCGCCTCCAATGCAGATGATTGGTATGTGGTTTTACTGGATTTTGAAAATAGGTGCACCCAGGTTTTGCTGCAAATTCAGACTCAAGAGACCGTAGTAGCGGCCCAGGCAGATCAAATACAGGAGCGTCGCCAAAAGTTTTTATTGGAGTCTTATTGAGAGGGCCGCTTCGCGGAACGCTTGTCTGTAACATCTCCCCTGTCCCAAGTTTGGGACTGTCCCCTCTTGCAAGCAGGGACTTGGAAATTTTCCCCCTACACATAGCGTTCGTCCACCGAAAAATATTTTGTATGCTTGGGTGCTATGGGCGCATAAAAGGCCATCACTTCCCGCAAATCTGCTTCCATATCCTCACTGGGGTGAATGACTTTGGCGATGCCTGCTTCTTTTTTAGCATAATCGAGATAGCCGAGTCCGATCGGTACGCCGGCTCCTTTGGCCACGTGATAAAAACCCGTTTTCCATTTGGTGCGTCTAGAGCGTGAGCCTTCAGGCGTGACGACCACGGCGATCTTTTCATGCTTCTCAAATAGCTCCACCATGATTTCTACATAGCTTTTGCGTCCTCCATCTTTGGCGGGGGCTGAGCGATCGATCCAAACGGCTCCCATTCTCTCTAGGCCCTTTTTGATGGGCCAAACAGCATATTTATCCGCTACGGTGACCTTCATGGGGATACCTGCCGTAATGAAGGCAACCCGAGTATAGAGGATGTCCCACCAAGTGGTGTGGGGTGCCGCGATGACTACTGCTTTGTGATAAGTTTCATCAGGCATTGGCATGATGAGTTTCCACCCTTTGATGCGAAACCACCAGCGAAAAATTGCGTCAAGCATGAGAATTTGATGAAGGCGTATGTATGGATTTGAGGAAAGTCCTCATATGTTGCAAGAGAAAATCTGCGTTTGATTCGGGTAGATAATGCTTTCCGCTAGGCTCTTGATGATAGCTTGCCTGCGGAAATTTTTGCTTCCAGCGCTGCGGAGAATCTGCGGTACGGAAGGGGTCTTTGGCACCTTCGATGATCAGAGAGGGTAATGAAGCATGCAATCTGGGCACAGTCTGAAAGTCAAGATTTTGCCTAGTAGCGGCTATTCGCTCCCCCAAGGCGATACGGCTGTCTCGATCTGGAAACTGAGCGAAATAATCTACATTTGCTTCGCGCAAGCCTCCTCTTTTGAGCTGACTGATGAGCAATTGATTGCTGCGTGCCTGCCACCAACGGCCCAAGGCATTTTGGTACCAAAATCGCTGGCGACGAAAAGCTTTTTGCTCCGCACTCGGCCATGCCCAACTATTGACTAAAACGAGGGCGTCTAAGCGTTCCGCGAAGCGGTCCACTAAATGCTGCGCCCACAAACCGCCGGTATCATGTCCCAGCAAGACAAAGTTGCCTTTGACGGTATCAGCGATCCAATCACCGAGCAGTTTCAGCTCTTGCTGCCAAGCCAAAGACTTTTGTGTCGAATTTGAAAACCCATGCCCCGGCAAATCGGGCACTAGACAGCGGTGATCCGCCATCAGCTCCTTGATTTGATTGCGAAAAAGATAGGACCAAGTGCCCAAGCCATGCAGCATCACGATGGCCGGCCCCTCCCCTTCGTCGAGGTAGTGGAGGCTTTGGCCAGAGGCCCTAAACCAATAGGCTTTGAAAGGATACGCAGCAGGATTGAGCCACTCAGGGCGCATAGACAGTATATTTGACTGCTAAGGTAACAAACTCAAGTGCATGCTAAACCAGCCTTAAGGCCTAATTGTTGAATTGGGATCGTAAATAGTCAAGCTAAAGCTGATTGCTTCGCAGAACGCTTATTTTCGATGGCGCAACATTTTGCGATGCTACAGAATTTTGCCTGCTTTGTAGAACAATAATTTCAGGCCTCGCCCACAAGGGATTCTAAACGTAGGGGCGCAACATTTTGCGCCCTTAAGAATAAGCGTTCTGCGAAGCAGTCCCCTCCGCCTGACTCAAATAAAAAAGCCACAAATCCTCAATTCGCAACAGCTACCAAACAAAATCATTATTATTGTAGTCTTTGCCTAAAGCCCGTCTTGATGAAAAACCTAACTCCTCTGGCATCCTTAGTTTTGCTCTGCATCCTGAGTTGCCAAACCAATCCTCCCACAACCACAGAAACCGATATGGCATTGACCTATCCCGAAACTAAAAAAGTCGAACAAGTAGATACCTATTTTGGTACCGATGTCGCAGACCCTTATCGCTGGTTAGAAGTCGATACGGCGGCCGAGGTAGAAGATTGGGTCGTTGCCCAAAATCAAGTAACCCAAGACTATATCGGACAGATCCCCTTTCGTGGCAAAGTGCGTGATCGCCTCGAAGAACTCTATAATTATACCAAGGTCTCTGCGCCCATGAAGGTGGGAGAGTACTATCTGTTTTACCAAAATGATGGGCTCCAAAATCAAGCGGTATTATACCGAAAAAAAGGCCTGGATGGCGAAGCCAGCGTTTTTCTCGATCCCAACAAGGCCTCGACCGATGGTACCGTGAGCATGGGCATCGCGGGCATGTCCAAAGATGATAAGTATCTCGCTATTTCGATTTCGGAGGCGGGCTCCGATTGGCAGTCTTTCAAAGTGATGGAGGTCGCTACGGGCAAAACCCTAGACGATGAACTCAAGTGGCTCAAGTTTTCGGGAGCTTCTTGGTACAAGGACGGCTTTTATTATTCTCGTTATCCTGAACCCGCCGAGGGCACTGAGCTCAGCGGCGATTTGCAGACACAGTCGATCTATTATCACAAAATTGGTACACCGCAATCTGAAGATAAACTCATCTTTACTGATCCTGAAAATGCGCGCATGATTTGCAGTGCGGCCGTAACTGAGGATGAAGAATACGTATTGCTGTATAAGCGTTTGGGTTCTTCCTCTGAAAACGAAATCTGGTATCGTCCCGCGACGAGCGAAGCGGATTTTCAACCGCTCTTTACGGGTTTTGATGCGCAATACTTTGTGGTCGATCATTGGGACGGAAAGTTTTTTGTACGCACCAACAAAGAGGCGCCGCGCTATCGACTCGCGACGATCCCAACCCAAGACCCCAAAGCGAGCTTGACGGATCTGATTCCTGAAAAGGATGCCGTATTAAACGGAATTTCCAAAGGAGGTGGACGCTTCTTTGCCAATTATATGCAAGATGCGACCACTCGGATCTATCAGCATTTGTACGATGGTACCTTGGAGCGGGAAATCGAGTTGCCGGGTCTAGGGAGTGCGGGGATTCGTTCCGGGAAGCGGGAAGACACGAAGTTTTTCTATACCTACACCAGTTACGTTTATCCCACTACTATTTATCAGTACGATCTGGAGACGGGCGAGTCCATGCAGCATGCGCAACCCAAACTCAACTTCAATCCAAGTGATTATACCACCGAGCAGGTGTTTTTTAGTAGCAAAGACGGTACGCAGGTGCCGATGTTTTTGGTCTATAAAAAAGGCTTGCAAAAAGACGGTCAGCGTCCGACATACCTGACCTCTTATGGGGGCTTTAATATCAGTTTGACGCCAAACTTCAATCCGTTGGGCATCTTATTGCTTGAAAACGGGGGCATCTTCGCTCAGCCAAATTTGCGTGGTGGCGGAGAGTACGGTCAAGAATGGCACGAAGGCGGTATGCTGTTGAAAAAGCAAAATGTATTTGATGACTTTATTGCGGCGGCTGAGTATCTGATTGCCGAAAACTATACCTCTTCTGAGCATCTTGCGATCGCCGGTGGATCTAATGGAGGGCTACTTGTCGGTGCCGTTGCCAATCAGCGTCCCGAGCTTTTCAAGGTAGCGTTCCCCGCTGTAGGGGTAATGGACATGCTCCGCTATCACAAATTTACCATCGGTTGGGCTTGGGCCTCAGAGTATGGGAGTAGCGATCAGGACGAGGCGACCTTCCAAAATCTACTGGGCTACTCCCCTATCCACAATCTCAAAGAGGGCGTAACTTATCCTTCGATCATGGTGACGACTGGAGATCATGACGATCGCGTAGTGCCAGCGCATAGCTTTAAGTATGCCGCGACCCTGCAAGAAAAGCATGCCGGAGAAAATCCTGTTTTGATCCGTATCGAAGTAGATGCCGGACATGGCGCGGGTAAACCTACCTCCAAAATCCTAGATGAGCAGGCTGACAAATGGTCGTTTTTCTTCCATGAGATTGGCGGAGTAGAAATCCAATAAAAAGAGGCGCCACCGTATAAAGTACGATGACGCCGATTTACTACAACACTTTACAAAAACTTATTCTTACCGCTTCGCGGAACGCTTATAATGAGTTTCGATCGATATGATCCGTAGCGCCGCAACATCTAGCGGCGCTACATTTTTGCATCAATGCTTGATCAATATTCGCTTAGAAAAAGATCCTTCTTCCGTTTGCAACTGCATCACATACAATCCACTAGCTAGAGAAGAAACCTCAATTTCGTTTTGAGCTGTCTGACTCGCGCTATAAGCTTGCTGCCAAACGATTTGCCCACGGGTATTGAGCAGCGCTAGGCGATAAGCCTGTGGACGATCGAGAGAAAGCTTGACCACAAAGTCAGTATTGGCGGGATTGGGATAGAGGCTGAGCTCATTGATGCCGGCTTTGCCGAACGCATCTATCGCGGTGGTCCAAATCTCTACCGAATCGGTTTGAGTACAAGCACTCGCATCCGTCACACTCACGCCATAAACGCCCGATGAAGGAGCTGTGAGTGTAGCTGTGGTATCGCCCGTACTCCAGAGTATCTGGATGGGAGCCGTCCCGCCTATTATATTGACGGTGGCCTGGCCACTGCCAGTAGTGCCACCACCTGTACCATCGAGGATGTCGATTTCAAAGGCAGTATTGAGGGCGATCGTATCACTTACGATAGTGCCACAAGCATCTTCGACTTTGAGTACAAAGGAGTTTGGCTCGGTCGTAAGTGAATAGGGATTGGCAATCGTAGGATCGTTGAGGCTATTAGCTGATTTCCATTCGTAGAGATAGGCGTCGGTATTTTCTGAGGCGATGGCCCATGCTCTGGGCGAACCTTGTACCCCAAGCGTACCCACGGTGCTTACCGCATTGTTGCTGGGGTCAAACTGAAGTAGGTCTGCGGCTTGAAAGCCCGCAGGATCAACTTCGGTAAAGAAATAAACCTTGCCATCGGCATCCCATACATCTGCATCGAGACCAACATTGGGCGTATAATTGGATCCGGCAGCGGCTAGGCCAAGCGTTTCGCCGCTACTCAAATCAACCGAAAAGATCGAATCCGTAACTGCGTCCAAAGTATAGGCGGAGCCATCGCTCGCAATCGCCAACCAAAGGGGCTGCGATACGGTCATGAAGGGGCCATTTGTAAAGCTGCCAGAATTGGGATCGACATAATGCAAGCGACCATTCAAGCCATTGGTGCTGACCCCATAAAGCGTATCATTTTGCGGATTGTATGCTAGGCCTGACCAATCATATCCATTGAGCGCGGCCATCGGTCCGATGGTCGTACTATTGCCACTGAGGGTATCGATGCGAATCAAATCTTCCGAACCATTATTGATGACCAATAAGCCATTGGGCGTAAAGTCCGCACCATTGAGATTGCCTAGCAATGAAGCGATGGTATTGGCTTGGTTGGGATTGGAAAGCGAATTGGAAAAGACATCGGCGCCATTGCCACCTTGTAGATGACCAAAGCCTTTGCTGGCTCCGCCAAAAATTTTGCCGCCTACGGCTGAAGGCGTCCCTCCTAAGAAGATCGTATCGCCCGGACAAAAAGTCTGGTCCATACCCGCATTGACAATCAATGGGGCCGCATCGCCGACTACGATGGTATCACTAAAACTGCTACAATTGTCTGTAATCGTAACACTATAAGTGCCCGGTCCTACGTTTTCGAGATTTTGGGTGGTGTCTCCCGTACTCCAGAGTACGCTCACAGAACCAAGCCCACCGCTTGGATTTAGATTTACGCGAGCTGTATTAGTACCCGGACAATCTGGCGGCGAAGCATTGAGACTTGCCGTAATGGGTTGCGGCGTGATGGGGGTAATGCTGAGCTCAAACAGCCCTACTTCTCCTTGGAAACCATCGACCAAGATATAGAGGGTGTCTCCGGCTGGGTAGCAGGCTTCAAAAGTGGAGGAAAACTGATTGCCTAAGGTGCAAAATCCGTCTCCATCATCATCACCACCCACGAAGTTGAAAGTATTGTAATTGTTGCAATCGCCTACGCTAAACAGAGCGATCTGAGTGTCAAAACCCGTACCGGTTTGGCAAAGGTCCACATTGAACCCGCCCGTGCTGGGCACGGCAAACTTTAGCCAGACGGAAGCATCTACATTATTTTCAATCCAAGTGTTAGGCGGGATAAGGTTGTTTTCGCCCGGATCTACCGTTGCGCCCACATTGGCAAAAGCATATGGTGTCCCGTCTACAGGTACCACTGAAGCTTCGCAAGGCTGGTCATTGCTCAAAGGCGCTACCTCAGTGAGTGTGATACAAAATGGCCCTGATCCACCGAATACGGCATCACTAGAAACCTGAATGTAATAGGTAGCATTAGAATCGGAGGGGAAAATTAAGGTTCCCAAGCCAAAAAATCCTTGGCAGGCGATCTCTGTAAGGGTTTGAATATTGTTGCAGCTATCACCTGGCGCTGGCTCAAACACGGCAATCGTACCGCCCCCGATGCCTAACTCACTTAGTGTGATTATGGTATTATTGCTGCTCAAACTCGTATGTTTATACCAAACACTTGGTGCCGCCCCAAAACCACAGCTGGGTGCTGCTTCATTTGGCTCATTGGTAGCCCCCACTGAGGTACCGTTCGGCGCAGCCGCACTACAAGAATCCCCCACAAAGAGCGCTACCGCATCACAAATGTTATCGTTGATCGGCGGTGGTTGAGGAGTGCTAACTTCAATACAAAAAGTACCTTCATTGCCAAAAGGGCCTACGCCAAATACTTGTACATAATAAGTGGAATCCTCTATGACTGGAAGGCCTGTGATCGTTAAAGTACCGGGAAAACCTCCCGCAGCGACACAGTCTAGTTCGATCAGATTGCTCAGATCCGTACAAGGTGCACTGCCTGGCAACTGATAAACTGCCATAGCAGAAAAAAACAAACTACCTGCCGCAAAGGGCATCGTAATATTGACCGCGCCGGCACTATCTCCTACAAAGCTAAACCAAACCGAATTGACCGAACCGCCGCCTGTCAAACAACTAGGCGTGGGCTCATTTGCTTGGGCTGTAGCGCCGGTATTATCTCCATTCGTGCTGCCTCCGCAGCTTGTATTGAGTACTAAAGTTTGGGCATTGCAGAGATCATCATTGGCCGGAACTTGGGCAAACACCTGACCAAAGCCTAAGAGTAATATCAAGAGGCCAAGTGTACTTATTCGTGAAAGTGTGTCCATAAAAAAGTGATTATAATTTTAAGCTTAGCGGATCAATGTTACCGTCCCACCGCGCTTAAGGATTTTTCCAGAGTTAAAGATTGCTTGGGCTGAGAAGGTATAAACGCCTTCTGGTGCCGCTGAGCCATCGACTAGTCGTCCATCCCAACGATCGCTTGGACTTTCGAGGCGTCCGACTTGTCGTCCCCAACGATTGTAAATCACCACAGATAGCGAGACGATTCCTTCGCCCTTGACCAAAAAGGCGTCATTGCGCCCATCGTCATTGGGTGAAAAGGCCGTTGGGATATAGACGATGCCATCGGGGATAATGTGAATTTCTTTTTCGATACTGTTCGGGCAAACAAAAAATTCATTGTAGGCCGTAAGCTTGATCGTGTACAGGCCGGTCTCGACATAAGTATGGGTCGGATCTTGTAGCACAGATGCATTACCATCCCCAAACTCCCATTCGTAGCTGACAGCGCCTAGAGACAGATTGTTGAACTGGATATTGGCTTCGGAAAGCAAAATCGAATCGCCCAGGTCCGGGATGCTAACAAAGTCTGGCGTAGCCGGCGGAGTATCGCCAATAAAGACGCTCAAAGTATCGGTACAGCCATTTTGATCGCTAACCTGCGCGAGATAAGTACCCGTACCGATGTCTGTAATTGCCGCTTGAAACTGGGCTGAATTGGTATTCCATTCGTACTGATAGCCAGCAGTGATGCCACCAGTTGCAGCAATGGTTGCTGCGCCATTTTCCCAACTACAAAAAGCGTCCTCTTTGTTCAGCAGACTGAGTACGAGGGTATCAGGTTCGCCCACTGCTTGGAACGCTTGTGCCTCGCAGCCTTGGCTGTCGGTTACATCCACTTGATAGACGCCAGCGATCAGATTGATGGCCGTAAGACTGTCTTGGCCATTGTCCCAAGCGATTTGGTAGGGAGGAGTACCGCCTTGCGGAACGACTGTCGCACTGCCCGTGGCCTCGCTATGACAGATCACATCGGTGCGACTGCTACTGAGACGCAGCACATCTGGCTCAGTGATCTGAATTTGCATGCTATCGCTACAGCCTTGTGCATCTAGGACCACGAGTTCGTAGCTGCCAGCGCTGAGGTTTTCAAAACGACCACTGCTTTGCAGAACGCTTCCATCAAGACTATACTGATAGGGAGCAGTGCCACCAAGCGCTGAGGCTTCTATATAAGCCGTCGCATTGCCATTGCAATCTACATTGACCAGGCTATCGAGGCTCATCACCAAGCTATCGGGCTGCGTAAGTTGGAAATCAATCCGCCTGATACAGCTGCTATCATCTCGCACCCATACGCTATGCGGACCTGCTAGCAGCCCGCTAAATACCCCACTCGTCTGAAAGTTGAGGCTGTCGAGGCTAAATTCATAAGGGAGCGTTCCGCCGGAGGCGATGATATCAGCCTCACCCGTCGCATTGCCAAAGCAGTCGATATTTAAGAGGGAGTTGATGCTCGGTACCAAAGGATCTGGCTCGCTAATCGTGACATTGACTAAGAAAGAGCAGCCCAATTGGTCTTGGATCTCAACCACATAAGCGCCCGCGACCAAGCCGACAAAACTACTGTCTGTGCCGAAAGTACCGCCATTGATGGCGTATTGGTAAGGTGGCGTTCCGCCGGAGGCGAGAATCCCCACATCACCCGTCGCACTGCCATTGCAGTCGACATTTTCTTGATAAGCGATGCTACCGACTAATAATGGCGGCTCATTGACCACAAAGTTGATCGTGGCCACACAGCTACTATCATCTGTAACCGTAGCGGTATAATTGCCAGCTGACAGATTGCCAAACTGAGGGGTGTTGGAGTTGGCACCATTGCTGAGGCTATATTGATAGGCTCCGCTCCCTCCTGTTGGTAGTAATTGGACACTGCCTGTGCTATCGCCAAAGCAAGCTACTTCAATCACGCTGTCTACCATTAGCGCCAGTAAAGTAGGCTCAATGATAAGTACGCTACTAGTGTCCAGGCAGAGGCTATCGTCTTGGATGACTACTTGATAGCTACCCGCCGCGAGGCCTGAAAAGTTATTGGCAGTTTGCAAGCCTGCGCCATCGAAGCTATAGAGATAAGGACTGACTCCACCCGTACCGCTCAGCGCAAGGGCTCCCGTGCTACTGCCAAAGCAATCGACATCTTTTTGTACCAAAATGCTTGTGCCTAATTGAGTCGGTTCATTGATCTGGACCGGAAGATTGATCACACAGGCGCTATCGTCCTGAATGCGAATGCTATAATTACCAGCTGCTAAAGCGTTGATTTGGTTGCTGGCCTGATAGCTAATGCCATCAAGGCTGTATTGATAGCCGGGCGTACCCCCCTGAGGCAGTATGCTGACCCAGCCGTTGCTTTCCCCAAAGCAGGTAACGTCCTTTTGCTGCTCAATGCTTGCTGTCAGTGCCGTAGGCTCGATAATCGTGATGGAGAGACTATCTTGACAATTATTAGCATCTTCTACGAAAACATAATAAAACCCGGCTGATAGATTGGTGAACGTATCTTGTGTGGTAAAGGGGCCGCCATTGAGTGAATATAGGTAAGCTCCGACTCCACCCGCAGGCGAGACTGAAAAAGCCCCACTATTTCCGCCAAAGCAAGCTACATCCCGGCGCAAACCAATGCTCAAGCTTAGTAATGGGGGCTCGGTTACACTTATATTCAAACTACTAAGGCATAGATTCTGGTCTTGGACTTCGACCGTATAGTTCCCGGCAGGGAGCTGGTTGAAGGTGCCACTGCTTTGAAAGCCTTGGCCGTTGATTTGATATTGATAGCTGCCGATGCCGCCTGTAGCGCCAAGGACCAAAGTGGCGGTGCTATCCCCAAAGCAAAGCACTCCATTGTTTTGGAGCACTTGCACTTGCAGCGGCGCTGGTTCGCTCAGTACAAATGGAATCCGGAAAATACAGGCATTATTATCTCGGACTGTGATGGTATCTGGACCAGCCGGCAGGCCTGTAAAGGCTGGATTTGCTTGAAAATTGATCCCATCAAGGCTATAGGTATAAGGAGCTGCACCGCCTTGGGCGAACGCATAAACTGCTCCAGTACCAGCGCCATTACAGAGTAGGTTGACGGTCGAATCTAGTCCTCCAGTCAAACCCGTCGGAGTTATGATAGAGGTATCGCGCGTTGCGATACAATTTTGAGCATCCGTGATGGTCAAGGTATAAACTCCAGCAAAGAGATTGTTGAAGGTGCC
>JBCAWW010000062.1:0-12501 GCA_038534415.1 Bacteroidota bacterium
GCTCGTTCATACGAGCGCGAAAGTCATTAAAATCGTTTATCGAGTCCATGAATTTTTTATTGAATAAGATTTAATTGTTTGAATCTCCAGATTCGAATTCAAAAAGCCAACTATTCAATCCCTCAACAATTCCTAAAATCATCTCACCAACAATTCACACCCTCAACTATTTTATCTAAATTCGACGGCATAAAAACATACGTCATATGCACTATTTAAATGAGGCAGCAATTGCCGGAAAACGCGTCCTAGTACGAGTTGACTTTAATGTCCCTTTAAATGCAGATTTTGAAGTAACGGATGACCGCCGTATCCACGAGGCAATCCCTACTATCCAACATATCCTCGACAATGGAGGCTCAGCGGTACTCATGTCTCACCTTGGCCGTCCTAAAGAGGGACCAGAAGACAAGTTTAGCCTGCATCATGCCATCCCTACGCTCAAGAAGTATATCTCTGCTGAAGTAAAGTTTGCTGAGGACTGCATTAGCGATGAAGCTTTTGCCATGAGCGCTGAGCTTAAGCCTGGTGAAGTCCTTCTCCTCAACAACCTCCGCTTTTATAAAGAGGAGAAAAAAGGAGATGAAGATTTTGCCGCCAAACTAGCAAAGCATGGCGAACTATATGCCAATGATGCCTTTGGTACTGCTCACCGTGCTCACGCGAGTACGACTGTTGTAGCTAAGCACTTTCCTGACGCTAAGTATTGTGGCTTCCTGCTCAAAAAAGAAATTGAAAACGCAGAGAAGGTACTTAATAGTACTGACCGCCCCATTTGCGCCATCATGGGGGGGGCCAAAGTTTCGGACAAACTCCTTTTGGTAGAAAATCTACTAGAGAAGGTAGATTACATCCTCGTAGGTGGAGGCATGGCTTATACCTTCCTGCGTGCCAAAGGCTATCGCATCGGTACTTCATTGCTCGAAGAAGACCTCATCGCTACAGCAGCGGATATACTCAAAAAGGCAGTGGCCAAAAATGTCAAGATCTTGACTCCCGTTGATTCTGTAGTGAGCAGTGAGTTCGGCGAAGGCGGTACTATCAAGGTGGTCCGCAATGAGGAGATGCCTGATGATATGATGGGCCTCGATATCGGACCCAAGACTTTTGAATATTACTTCGACGCGATCATGGACTCCAAGATTATCCTTTGGAATGGTCCTATGGGCGTATTTGAAATGGATAGCTTTTCCAAGGGTACCCAAGCTATCGCCGAAGCCGTGGCCAAAGCTACTGAAAAAGGTGCTTTCAGCTTGATCGGAGGAGGAGACTCTGCCGCGGCAGTCAAGAAGTTTGGCTTAGAGCCACAAGTATCCTACGTCTCTACCGGTGGGGGTGCTTTGCTCGAATACCTAGAGGGTAAAACCTTGCCAGGTATTGCAGCTTTAGGCTAAGCCAATCCTAACGTATATAAGGAATCCCAACCCCTGGCTTATCAGGACTTGGGATTCCTTTTTTCTTATAGCCCTTTCAACACTGCCTCAAAAGCCCCTTCCCCTTTGAGGTATTTAACTTCGAGTTCCGCGAAGCGGCTCTCCTCTAGCCCACTTGCCAATAAGCTTGCCCGAAAAAAGGTATAATCGCAGCTAGGCACCTCCTCCAATGCCAGCAAGTATTGCAACCAATCTATTATTGCCTCTCGCCCTAACTCCTTTTCCATAACCGTCAAAATCATCGGGAAATAGGCATAACGATAAGGGC
Source organism: Bacteroidota bacterium (assembly GCA_038534415.1). Lineage (GTDB taxonomy): Bacteria > Bacteroidota > Bacteroidia > J057 > J057 > JBCAWW01. The sequence goes on from JBCAWW010000062.1 coordinate 1,702, forward strand.
TACTAATTTGATCATAGGTTTCGATTTCACTCAAAGGCACAAGCGCGTTCTTTTGGGTCCAGTTGACATAGCCTGCGATGCGTTTTTGGTAGGCCTCTTCCCCAAACGAGGCTCGTACATATTGAAGCGATAGATATTCTGTGATCCCTTCGAGGAACGCCCATCTCAAAACGCCTCTAGGCTTAATCAGCGACCCAAAATAATAATGTCCAATCTCGTGCGAGAGAAAAGCCACATTGTTGAAGCTAGTCAACCCCCCATTTTCGACATCTATAAACTGGGCTAGCTGCCAATCATCCCAGCCCATTACCGCAATGGTCGGATAGGTAACAAACATCCAGGCATTTTTGCGGGTGTAGGGTCTGCCAGAGAGATAGCTTAAGCGTTCCCCGTAGGGGTGATCCAAAAGCTGCTCATAAAAATCTATGGTCTCGGTGGTCCATCTTGTTAGGGTCTCGCGTTGCGGAACGCTCAGTTGAGTATTGACAAAGGAAAGCTGCTCGCTTTGCACAAATTCAAAATCACCGGCAAACAATAGCAAAGGGTAGGCATTATCAGTTTGAAAACGAGCCCGCTGCCCTTTGACTGCTGCGCTACCATTGAGGTAAAGGGCCTTACAATCCTCACAGACGACCTCTATATCATAGCGCACTTCTTGCAACATCTTATTGGTAGCGGCATCATAAAGGACCGGATACCAAAGTGCCTGTTCTGTCATCCGAGCAGTTTTGCCATTGAAAACGATATTTCCTTTCCAATCTCCCATACGAGGAGCTTGATTGGTATCGGCCTGCACCGGAAAAGCCCCTGTATAGCGAATCCTCAATGAATCAGGCAAGAAACTTCCATCATTGGAGCTATTGGGGATGTAGTACTGAAAGGCTTCATAACTAACATCCATATCGTACTCTCGTTCAGTACTGAAGGCGTAAGCAGTCGCGCCATTGTGGAGATAATCTAGGTTGAAGCCAGCATGTAGCAAAAGGCGATAGTTCTCAATGGCCGGATAATCTGTGAGCAACCATTCACATTGCATACTCCCTTTGGCTATTGAGAGGGTAACTTTGCCCGCTAGCATAGGGCTTTGAGCGAAGCTTTGATTTGACGAACCGAGTATTAAGACTATACTTAGGCTCCAAAATAGTAGGTGTTTCATAGCTTGAAAACGAAAAAGCGACACAATAAATGCGTCGCTTTCCAAATTATTTGCATGCGTCTAAGCGCAACGGATTTTGCTAGATTGCATCAAAGCCGGTATAGCTTCTTAGCACCTCCGGGATACGAATGCTACCATCAGCCTGCTGATTGTTTTCGATCAAAGCGGCCATGATACGCGGCAAAGCCAAAGCACTCCCATTTAAGGAATGAGCTAGTTGGGTTTTGCGGTCCTCGTTACGATAACGTAGTTTCAGGCGATTGGCTTGATAGGATTCAAAATTACTTACCGAGCTCACCTCTAGCCAGCGTTCCTGTCCTGCACTAAAGACTTCCATGTCATAAGTCTTGGCCGAAGTAAAACTCATATCTCCCGTACAAAGTAAAAGCCTACGATAAGGCAATCCTAAGTCTTGGAGGAGAGATTCAACATGCGCACACATTTCGTCTAGTACTTCGTACGAACGCTCAGGGTGGGCAATCTGTACGACTTCAACCTTATCAAATTGGTGAAGGCGATTGAGTCCTTTTACATCTTTACCATAGGAGCCGGCCTCACGACGAAAGCAAGGTGTATAGCCGCAAGCCTTGATTGGGAAGTCTTTTTCCTCCACGATCACATCTCTATAGATATTGGTAATCGGCACTTCGGCCGTAGGGATCATATAGAAGCCGTCAGCCGTGATGGTATACATTTGGCTATCCTTATCGGGCAATTGTCCCGTACCATAAGCCGAAGCTTCATTGACCATGAGTGGAGGCATATACTCAGTATAGCCAGCCTCACGGGCGCGGTCCAAAAACCAATTGATCAGGGCTCTCTGTAGCCTTGCTCCTTTACCGATATATAAAGGGAAGCCTGCCCCTGTGATCTTGACGCCTAATTCCCAGTCGATTATACCATGCTCAACTGCTAAATCCCAGTGAGACTTAGCCTCAAAATCAAAGGTAACTTTTACATCATTCTGGTAAACTACGTCATTATCCTCAGGCGTTTTGCCTGTGGGAACGCTTGGGTGAGGGGTATTGGGAAGAGAGAGCAATAGGTCCCTGACCTCAGCTTCAATATTACGCTGCTTCTCTTCAAACTCTTTGATTCCCTGTTTGGCAGCGGCGCCTTTGGCTTTGGCTTCTTCTGCTTCTTCTCTTTTTCCCTCCTTCATTAGCTGACCAATGGAACGGGCCGACTGGTTTGCCGATTGACGTAAATTCTCGAGTGAGGTGATGACCTCACGACGAGATTCGTCAGTGGAGAGTATTTTTTGAATACTTTCCATTGCATCGGTAAGCCCTTTGCGCTCTAGGGCTTGGGCAATTTCTTCAGCGCGATTCCTAATTTGTTGGATTTCCAGCATATGGATTGATTAGTTTGTGCGAAATAACAAAATACCCTTTACAATCGTAAAGGAAATCCGCTTCAATTTTTGGAAAACAAGATTTTGTTTCTCACATTTGTAGTGAATTTTACAGCAACTCACCAAAACCCTGAATCCAGGGTCTTTCTTACGAGCTTTTCTGAAATTTCGTTCCAATTAATTTGAAACTTCACCCCACTGCGCGTTAAGCGTTTTCCTTTCTATCCTTATGTTCTCTAGTCACTACTAGAAAACATTCATTACCCGCTTTTTATGTACGATATTATAGAACTGAATAACCATGAAGTCTCCAATCTACAGGAGATTGCAAACAAGCTTGGTATTGAGGGCGTCGACAAACTTGCTAAACAAGATCTTATCTTCCGGATTCTTGATAAGCAGGCGCTTATGTCACCAGAGGAATTAGCTGCCGTAAAAGGTGATGCTGGTGGCAAGGCAGCTCCTAATAAAGAAGCTGCTGAAGAGAAGCCCAAAAGAAGAGGTAGACGCAAAAAGACGGCAGAGCCTGAAGCTGAGGTAGCCGAAACTCCTGAAGAGGAAGCGCCAAAGCCCAAGAAAAGAGGCCGCAAGAAAAAAGTAGAAGTAGTTGCTGAGGAAGCAGCAGCGCCAGAAAAGCAGGAAGAAGAAAAGCCTAAGCGCCGTCGCCGCAGAACCAAAGCGGAGATGGAAGCAGATGCGAAAGCAGAAGCGGAGGCAAAAGCCGCCGCTGAAGCTGAAGCAGCAGCAGAGGCAGAGGCCGAAGAAAAAGCAAAAGAAGAAGCGGCTTCTGAAGTAGAAGAAAAAGCTGAGAAAGAGGAAAAAGAGGAAGAGAAAACAGAAGCCAATCCTGAAGACATCCTCGTTATCGAAAGCAAAGGCAATAAAGCGCCTCTAAAAATTGAGCTTAAGGCTAAGAAAAAAGATAAAGACCACGATAAGGACGATCATAATAAGCGTTCTCGTAACGATAGCAGAGATAACGATAACCGCGGTGGACGTGATCGTAGAAACAACCGCAATGATCGTAACGACCGTAACGATCGCGACAACTCACGCAACAAGCCAAAGCCAAGCGTTCTCACCGAGCTAGATGGTGTTATCAGCAATATGGGGGTATTGGAACTGATCCCTGAAGGATACGGATTCCTACGCTCTGCTGAATACAACTATCTCTCTTCTCCCGATGATATTTATGTATCTCCCTCTCAGATCAAGCTTTTTGGTCTCAAGACAGGTGATACCGTTTTTGGGCAAATTCGTCCTCCCAAAGAAGGAGAAAAATACTTCGCCCTCCTCAAGGTAGAAACCATCAACGGACGTACCCCAGAGGAAACACGCGATCGTATTTATTTCGATCACCTAACGCCACTCTTCCCTCAAGAACGATTTACCCTAGCCGGTGAAAAGGAAAAAGATATGTCGATGCGGATCATCGACCTCTTCTCCCCTATCGGTAAAGGCCAACGTGGTTTGATCGTTGCCCAGCCCAAAACGGGTAAAACCATCCTCCTCCAAAAAGTAGCGAACGCCATTGCGGCTCACCATCCTGAAGTTTACTTGATCATCCTATTGATCGACGAACGTCCGGAAGAGGTAACAGATATGGCGCGTAATGTAAATGCGGAGGTAATCGCCTCTACCTTTGATGAGCCGGCTGATCGCCACGTACAGGTCGCAACCATCGTTATGGAAAAAGCCAAACGCATGGTAGAGTGTGGCCATGATGTAGTGATCCTATTGGACTCTATCACTCGCCTCGCTCGTGCTCACAATACCGTGCAGCCTGCTTCTGGCAAGATCCTTTCTGGTGGTGTAGATGCCAACGCTTTGCACAAGCCTAAGCGTTTCTTTGGGGCCGCTCGTAATATCGAAAATGGTGGTTCACTTACCATTCTGGCAACGGCACTCATCGAAACGGGTAGTAAGATGGACGAGGTAATCTTTGAAGAATTCAAAGGTACGGGTAATATGGAGCTTCAGCTCGACCGTCGTCTCTCCAACCGTCGTATGTACCCAGCCATTGATGTTACGGCCTCTGGTACACGTCGTGAGGACTTACTCCTCGATCCAAACGATATCACTCGTATCTGGGTGTTGCGCAAATTTATGGCGGACATGAACCCAATCGAGGGTATGCAATTCTTACAAGAACGCATGCGAAACTCTATCGACAACGATGAGTTCCTCATGTCGATGAATGGCTAAAAAATAAGTCAAAAAATCCCGCGATAAAGCCGCTTTCAAATGTATATTTGAAGCGGCTTTATTCGCTTAATTGAATTCGAAAAGCATGCACTTCAAAAGGATACTTTTGCATTGTTTTTTGTTGGGGATTTTTTTCCCCTCCCTCGCAGCCAATCTACCCGATGGCTTCGCAGAAATCAATATCGCAACGGGTCTCAATCCCACTGCAATGACTGTAGCGCCTGATGGGCGCTTATTTCTTGCCCAAAAAGATGGCAGGATTCTCATCGTCAGAGATGACTCCTTGCTGCAAGATCCATTTTACCAACTGGTGGTGGATCAGACCAATGAAAGGGGATTGGGGGGTATCGCCCTCCATCCTGACTTTGAAAACAATCCTTATGTCTATGTCTATTATACGGTTGCCTCACAAGGAAACAATCGCATTAGCCGCCTGACTGCAAACGGGGACTTTGCAGTACTCGGTAGTGAGGAAATACTATTAGACCTTAGCCCCCTACAAGGCAGTATCCACAATGGCGGAGCCATGGGATTTGGGGCAGATGGCAAACTTTATGTTTGTAGCGGAGACGGCAATTCTAGTAGCCAATCCCAATCCATGAGCTCCTTGCTAGGCAAAGTATTGCGGCTCAATCCAGATGGCAGCATCCCTGATGACAACCCTTATTACCAAAGCCTAACGGGGCCTTACCGCGCCATTTACGCTAGTGGATTGCGCAATCCCTTCAGTATGTCGATACAGACAGGGACGGGCCGCATCTTTGTCAACGATGTTGGCAATGGTAGTTATGAGGAAATCAATGAAATTTTTGCCGGCCAAAATTACGGTTGGGACATCCTAGAGGGGCCTCGCGACAATGAAGTTCTCCCTCCTAATTATCAGGATCCCCTCCGGGCCATCCGACACACGATCAGCTGTTCGATCATAGGCTCGGCCTTTTACAATCCCTCAGATCCCATCTTCCCCGATCGCTTTCACGGCAAGTACTTTTTTGGGGATTACTGCAAAGGCTACATCAAGACTTTAGACCCAACTACTGGCCAGATTGAAGAAAGTTTTGCCGAAGGCATAGATCGTTTGGTTTCAATCTTGGTGAGTCCACAGGGAGATATGTACTACCTAGAGCGTTCGGGCATCGGAGATGGTTCTTTGGCAGATAATACCAGTACCGCAACTGGCAAACTCTGGAAAATTTTCTACACGGGTGATGGCGCTCCATTTATCTCACTGGCCCCCAAGGATCGTTTAGTTTCTGTAGGAGAAGGAGGCCAATTTTCGGTGCGGGCATTTGGCAAGGCACCTTTGCAGTATCAATGGTTGGTTGATGGCGTTCCGCGAAGCGGTGAAAATAGCGACACCCTCCTCCTCACAGCTATCACGCTCGACCAAAATGGACAACAGATTCAATGTCAGGTCAGCAATGATGAAGGCCAAGCAATTTCGGAGGCAGCGACCCTGAGTGTTACCCAAAACCAACGTCCGATTCCGCAAATTGCTCTCCCCACAGCACAGACAACCTACAAAGCAGGCGACATCCTGCAGTTTTCAGGTAGTGCTCAAGACCAAGAAGAAGGAAACTTAGCGGCGCAAAATTTAAAATGGTGGATCAACTTTCATCACGATGCTCACTTCCATCCGGCAATGATTCCTTTGGAGGGAGCAGGGGGGACATACGAGATCCCTCGGATTGGGGAAATAGATGATAATGTTTGGTATCGCCTCTACCTACAAGCAACGGACAGTGGAGGCCTGAGTCAATTGACATATCGAGACATTTACCCTGAAAAAGTAAAGATCACGGTGCTCAGTGAACCAAGTGGCCTTTGGGTAAATCACGATGGCAAACAAAAGCAGACGCCCTTTAGCTTTGAGTCTGTACAGGGTATTTGGCGCACGATACAAGCTCCCGTCGTACAAGAATTGGCAGGAAGATACCTGATATTTGATCATTGGGAGAGCGAAGCAGAGAATTTGCGTGGTTTTTATGCTCCTTCGGAGAACGATACCCTCATCGTCAGTTATGAAGACCCCGGATTGACATTGGGGGCCGGCTTGTTGGGTTTGTACTATACCGAAGAGGCATTTGCCCTGAGTGAAGCTCCAGCTGTCGTCAGAGTGGATAGCACCCTGGATTTTGTCTGGGGAGAATCCAGCCCCGATAATAATGTGTTGCCTGCTGATGGCTTTGTCGTACGTTGGACTGGGGGTTTGCTCCCCATAGTGAGCGATGATTATACCTTTTACCTCCGCTCTGATGACGGTGCGCGACTCTGGCTAGATGGCATCAACCTGATTGATGAATGGAAAAATCACGCCCCTCTGGAATACAGGGTCACCGTTCCGCTGGAAGCGGGCATCCTCTACCCCATCAGAGTAGAATACTTTGAAGCGGCTCAGCATGCAGAACTAAGCCTCTCATGGAGCAGCAGCAGTCTCCCAAAGGCGATCATTCCTGCTAGACAGCTATTTCCAGATCCATATTTCGCCCTAGAAGAGGCCCCTTTTGAAATGATCATTTCACCTAATCCGGTCACGGATGCCCTGCAGTTTCGGGTCTATACAGAGCAAGTACTTTGGCTGGAAGCTCGCATCCTTGATTCCCAAGGACGCGAGCTCTTAAAAGACAATTTTGGGGCGGCGCCTTACCAAACAGCAAGAACCTACGACCTAAGTACTCTCCCAAGTGGCGTTTATATGCTGGTTTTACGCACGGGCCACCTCCAAAAAGCCCTGCGATTTGTCAAATTGTGAGACATTGCTTCTTATCAAAGAGCCTGCCTGCTATAAGTACTTGGACAAAAGAAATCGCCTACTGAATGATCATCATTTCTCTCATGCTAAGCGTACTGGCTTTGAGATTACACTTGTTGGCCCTTATTCGATCATGAGCCGCTGCACGGAACGCCCATCCTCGCTCACGAGTTGGAGGAGATATAGGCCTCTGGCCAGCTCTCCTAAATCAAGCTCATTAGAGCCCCCTCTGATACTAAAGGTTGTAAGCTTTTTGCCTGTAAGGGTATAAAGTTCAAGTCGAGCACTTTGAGCGCCGAAAGTTGGTTCAAGCTCAACCTTAAGCAAACCCGTGGTCGGATTAGGCGAGATATGAAGCTGAGGCCGAGAAGCGGCGGGATCTATAGCGTTAGCGGCCTCTAGGGTAAAGGTAATATTGTCTACGTTGAAGGCATTGTTGTTAGTGATATTGAGGCGCATTTCTTGCTGGCCTGCTTCTAGATCAATTTCGCCATTGGCGCTGATTTGTTGGAAGCTATACCAACTCCCAGTACTTGGGACAGCAAAGTCAGTGGAGGCATTGTTTTGAGCAAACACTAGGTCAAATGTACCATTAGCGACTTCAGAGGCGACCTCTGCCGTTACACTATATCTCCCTGCCTGGGCAACATCGACAGTATACTCAATCCACTCCCCTGACTCGACATACTCCAAAATATAGGCGTTGCCGGAGGCACCAATATCTACCCCTTCATCGGTACGAAAGCCTCCAGGGATATTGGCGGGATCATTGTCGTGATAGGCGAGGCCTTCGCCACCATTGTCATATTCCTCAACCTCTATGGTGCCCGGAATAGGCAAAGCAGATGCATTATAGGGACTTTGGATAGTAGCGGTGATCTTTGTTCTGGTAGGATAGCCATGCAATAAAGTCCCATCCGCTCGCGTCGTATACATGCGATAAGTATAGGTACTTCCTACCGTCACACTGGTATCAGTATAGCTTGTAGCATTAGCGGCTAGGGTAGCAATTTGCATGAAATTACTGCTTCCGCTTATCGATCTTTCGAGGATAATATCGCCATTACCGCTTGCCCGATTATTCCAGTCCACCACGATGGCCGGTGCATTGGTTATTGGATCGGGAGTATAGGTAGAGAAAATCTGATTGGGAGAATCTTGATAGTAATGCATCAAGATATCCTTTACCTCTGGCCAAGTATTATTGCTGCGATTTAAGATGCCAAAGTTGCCACCATCATCCCAGACCGAAAAAGCAAAGCCATTGACCACACATTGCTCCACATTATGGGCGTAGATCCGCATACGAGAATTAAAGTCGCAGCTCAGCACTGCCCCAAACTCGCTATGGTGCACGGGAATATTATTGGCGACAGACCAATTTTTGACTGATTGATATTTATTTATCAATTGTTGATAATCATTGGCGGTTCCCCAAGTGCCCATCCCTTGGCCAGAAAATTGCCACGGATCATAAGCATGATAATAACCAATTATAAAATTATCGTTTAGGATGGCAGCATTCAGTAGTTGAGCGGAGTTGGCGTACATATTACCGCCATAAATCACAATGCGCGTAGGATTTGTTTGACGAATAATCCCCAAGATGCGCTGATTGAGATCGTCTACTTGAGCGACCGTCATGCCATTGGGCTCATTGATGATTTCAAAAAGGAGTTTCTCCGATTTATTTTTAAAGCGCTCCGCTACCTGGACCCAAATCGAATCATAGCGAGCTCTCAGCGTAGGATTATTGTAATTGTTTTTGAGCCAGTCCTCATGGTGGCCGTTGAGCGTAATATAAAATCCGCGAGCCAATCCCCAATCGACCACCTGCTCCACCCGATTCATCCAAGCAGTATCAATGGCAAAAGGGGCAGAGTTGGCAGTATGCTGATCCCACCTTACCGGGACCCTAACATTGGAAAAGCCAGCATTTAGGTAGGCATCAAAAAATGATTCTTGCGCGGGGCCATTATTCCAGGCGCCTTCGGTCGGGGGTTCGAGCGTATTGCCAAGATTGATCCCCCGTCCCATTTCAGCAACTGCCTGCTGAGGGGTCAATTGAGCACTTGAGTTTTGGTAAACGAGCAGAATCAGGAAAGCAAAAAGGTAGTAGTAGATTTTCATTGCGGATGGTATTGGATAAAAGCTTGTGGGTTTCTTATGAATAGAGGCACCACTTTTCATCTTTTACTATTGCCGACTGTAAAAAAAACCTTCAAAACCCTAAATAAGCGTTCTGCGAAGCAGGGAGCAAGATCATATTACCCACCGCTGCGCGGAACGCTTTTCCTAAGCCTTATCGCGCTCCGCAATGGCTTCCTCGTACAAATAGATATTGAGTAGCCCATTGGTATTGAGAATCAGCTTTTTGGCCTCAGCTATGGTCGCCACATGCGTGATAATCCGTTCATGCTCATGCTCAGAACCCATATGGTTTTGGTGATAGGACCAAATCTCTTCTTTGCTCATCTCTAGCTCGCAATAATAAAAGTACAGCGCCTCATCAGAGGTACCCGAAGAGGCATACTGAGGCTCAGTATTGAGGGGGATCACTTTGGCAGGATCTACTTTGAGACCCGTTTCTTCCATCGTTTCACGTACGGCAACTTCGTGTGGATCATCGTCCAAGTCAACCATGCCAGCCACCTGCTCGTAAATATAATCGCCATTGCAGATACGCCGTTGTTTGACCAGCAGCAGGAATCGTTCTCCGCTATCTTTGTCGGTAAGACAAATCAAGACCGAGACAATTTCTCCCTTGATAAAGCAGATTGGCGGGATCTTATCGCCTTCTGGCGTGGTGGCATCGAGGAGGACCAAGCCAAATAAGGCTTCCCCATTGTAGCGGTACTTGGTATATATTTCGTCAATACCGTTAATAGTCAGGCCGTTGGCCTGGAGTTTGCTTTTCCAAAGACGAAATTTGTGAGCGCTCTGTAGCGATTCTTTTGCCATAGGTTGCGTATTATGTATCAAAGTCCCAAGGTAGGAGGGGATAAATGAAAAACGAAATCAAAAAATTGTAAGTTTACCTCACAAAAACACAGTAAATGAAAGGAAAGGGTCTCATTATCATAGGCGTACTCGTAGTACTCGGTTTCGTTGGGTATAACTATGTTGAAAAAATATTTGGCGCGAATGTCTCTACTCCAGAGGGTAAAGAATTTGTGTTTTATATTCCTCCGAGTCAGCATGACTTCAAGCGAGCCGGGGTTGATTATAGAGAAGTAGGTCAAATGCTGATTGATGAAAAATTGATCAGAGATCCAGAAGCTTTTCATTGGGTGGCCGAACAAATGAACTATCCGCGACATGTCTATCCGGGAC
>JBCAWW010000063.1:0-12455 GCA_038534415.1 Bacteroidota bacterium
GACCTGACCAAAACCTGATCCTCTTAGACGATGTCCCGCTTTACTATGTGAGTCATTTGGGGGGATTTTTCTCGGTTTTTAATGCCGATGCCCTCAAAAGCGTCAAGTTGACCAAAGGTGGCTTTCCGGCCCGCTATGGTGGACGACTTTCTTCGGTACTGGATATCCGTATGAAGGAAGGCAATATGCAAGAGTTTCACGGCGAAGGCACTGTCGGATTGATCAGCTCCAAGGTCTCTATCGAAGGTCCAATCATCAAGGGTAAGACTTCCTTTATCGTGTCGGGTCGCCGTACTTACTTAGACCTACTTTCTCGCCCTATCTCTAGAATCGCTACGGAAGGAGCTGCAAGCTTTGGCTATCACTTTTATGACGTCAACGCCAAGGTCAATCATATCTTTTCGGATAAAGACCGCCTCTATTTTAGTACCTATATAGGCGACGACAATCTCGGTATTCGCTCCGATGAAAAAAATGGCGAGCCCGGCCAAGAGGGATACTATGAGTTTTCTATCAAAAACAAAACCCTCTGGGGCAACCGTATGGGAGCTTTGAGATGGAACCACATTTGGTCCCCCAAGATGTTTAGCAATCTCACCGCCACTTATTCGCGTTATCGCTTCAATGTAGACAATGACGTCCTCGACGCTTATTCCTACACCCGTAACGATAGTGTGATCACGGAGCGCTCAGAAGGCAATCTCTCTTACCTTTCAGGCATCGAAGATTGGGGCGCAAAACTGGATTTCGAATACTATCCCAATCCAGCCAACAGCATCAAGTTTGGTGCCATGACCACTTGGCATACCTTCACCCCTGGCCTTTTGGGACTCAAGCTAGGCGAAGACGGGACGCCCGGTTCTATCGATACTACGCTCAATGCCCAAACCCAAAATGCGCTCGAAAGTGCTGCCTACATCGAGGATGAGATTAGAATTGGCAGGCGCTTTAGTGCCAATCTAGGCGTCCATTTTAGCCACTACAATGTCAACGAAAAAAATTATTATTCTTGGCAGCCACGAGCATCAGCGCGTTTGATGATCACTGACAAAGTAGCGCTTAAAGCCTCTTATGTTCAGATGACTCAATTTGTGCACTTGCTCGCCAATAGTGGCGCAGGTTTACCGATTGACCTTTGGGTACCAGCAACTGATCGAGTACCCCCTCAAAATTCGTGGCAGGCCGCCGCGGGTGTAGCCACTAGCTTCAATCTCTGGGGCCAACGATTTGATTTTAGTGTCGAAGGATACTACAAAGAGATGGATGGCCTCATCGAATACAAAGAAGGCACCAATTTCTTTCTCGGTTTTGAAGAAAACGATTGGCAAAACCGCGTCGAGCCTGGCGGTACAGGCGTAGCCTATGGAGGGGAAGTCTTGCTGCAAAAAAAACAGGGCAAAACTACCGGTTGGATTGGCTATACGCTTTCGTGGAACAATCGTCAGTTTGAAAACATTAATGGTGGCAATCCCTATCCTTATCGATACGATCGCCGCCATGATTTGAGCATCGTCGTTTCCCATGAATTCAACGAGCGGATCTCCGTCGCGGGTACTTGGGTCTATGGGACCGGCAATGCGATTACTTTGGCGAGTGGCGGCTACGGTACCCTACTCAGTTGGAACAATCTTCCCAATCAAAACTACGGTTCCTATGCAGAGATCCTCAATGGCGGTGGCTTTGGTTTTGGCAGTGGAGGGGTTTCGCTTTACGAAAATGGTCGCAACGGCTTCCGCATGGAGGCATATCACCGCCTCGATCTAGGTATCAACCTAACGAAGAAAACCAAATGGGGACAGCGTACCTGGAACTTTGGGGTCTATAATGCCTATAGTCGCCTCAATCCATACACCTACTATATCCGCAATGAGTATGACTTCTCCAGCGGTACCCTTGAGCGAAAAACTTCCTTGACCAAGTTGGCGCTCTTCCCGATCATTCCTTCGGTGAGCTATAGTTTCAAGTTTTAGTGCTGCTTCGCAGAACGCTTATCTCAAAAATCAGAAAACAGATGAAATCATATCATAAATTATTTCCCATCATCGCCTTGTTGTGCCTCGCAGCCTGTCAGGTAGATCTGACCGTTCCGCTTCCGGAACATACCAAAAGGCTTGTCATCAATTCCTTCCTAGATCAAAACGCAGAACCAACAGTTTACCTTAGCCGTAGCTTTGGGCCCTTAGAGGATCCTGAAAAAAACCAATTTGACTTGCATGATGGCTCCCTAGAGCTATTGGCAGATGGCAGCTCTGTCGGACAATTGGTCTACCAAGACACCACTATCGAATTTTATGGGATCGATGGCCAACTTCAAAACCGGCGCATCGGCAAATATGTCCTCCCCAATTACCAAGTAGAAGCAGGAAAGCTTTACGAAATCCGAGCCAGCCATACGGGCTACGAAGACGTACGCGCTGAAACCCAAATGGTATCCGCGGTAGAGTATAGCGACTTCGTCTTAGAAGAAAACGTCAAACGCCAAACCGACATTGATGGCTACACCAGTTCTCAGTCTTTGCTCAAGCTCAAGATCCAAGACCCCGCAGGGGAAAAGAACTATTATCGACTTTTTATTCGCATGAAGTACGAAAGCGTATGGGAGCCAGGCTTTTACTACTGGGAAGATATGTATGGTATTCAGGGGCCCGTTGATGGTGTAGACAATGGTGGCGCTTATACGGCCACGGAGGTCTGGCTCTCTGACGAAGGGATGGATGGCCAAGTGATCGACGCGAGCTTTTTGACTTATCTCCCCAATGCCTATGAAGACCAGAGCCTAATTCAACCGCTCAATATTGATTCGATGTATGTCACTCTCCTGACTGCTAACGAGGACTCCTACCAATATACCCGTAAACTCAAGCAACAAAGAGAGGTCGGAGATTTTAGTATTCCCATCTTTCCACCAGAGTCTATCGTAGTTTACAACAATATTGAAAATGGTTATGGTATTTGGGGCGCAATGAGCCGTAATAAGAAACTTGTCCTCCCATAAAGTCCGTATATTGTGGCATGACCAAACCACTTTTGGATCATGTCCTAGCCTTAGAAGGCAAATCCCGTATCCTACGTCGTAGTTGGATACGGGATTACTTATATGATCAGGGCATACGTTGTGAGTCGCATCGCTATCGCACAGGCGAAAATCTCTTTGTACCGAGTATGATGTCGCCCTTTGTGGCCTTAGGCTCACATTATGACAAAGTCGCCGGTTCACCAGGAGCAAACGACAATGCATCTGCCATCGCAGTCTGCTTAGAAGTCCTACGTCGGTATATGGAGGAGCCCTTCACTCACTTTGGGCTTCAGGTATTCTTTTTTGATGAAGAAGAAAAGGGCTTGCTGGGCTCTCAAGCCTATGTAGAACAATATGGCGTCAGAGGCATGCTGGGCCTGCTCAATATGGAATTGGTGGGTATGGGAGAAGAGTTTGCGCTTTGGCCACTCCGTGAGCACCATGAAGAGCGGCTTTTACTCGCTTTTGAGGCCCAAGCAGCGGCCAAAGGCATCAAAAGCACTCGCTTAGATAAAATCATCATGCACTCAGCCGACCACGTCCCTTTTCGGGCTGCCGGCATATTTGATGCGTGGACCATCACTCGTATCAGTCAAAAAGACCGCGAGGTGGCAGCGCATTATTATAAGGCGATGGAGTTTGAAGTAGATAGCAAAACACTCTTAGAAATCATCGAGGGGGCCCCGATTTTTGAGCATTATCATCGGCCGAGCGACCTAGCTACCCATCTAACAGAACAAAGTCTCAGCCAAACCGCAGATACGATTTGGGAGACTTTGCAAATATTCGATCAAACGTTCTAACAAAAATTGCTAAAGGGTGGCGAAGATTATACTTCCCACTTATTTAGCATTTGCTGACGGTATTTGGCTTTTTCGAGAGCCAAGCGATTCTCTTTAGAAGGCTTGGTGTAATAAGCGCGCTTGCGTACTTCGTTGTGAATACCCGTGTTACGGATCTTCTTTTTGTAACGACGTAGCGCCTTATCGATGTTTTCGTTTTCTCTTACGCGAATGATTAACATTATATCTTGCTTAAATATCTTAGTCAGATTGCGGTTTGCAAAGTTAGGGATTCTTTCTAACAATCCAATAGGAGACGGTAAAAATGTCCAAGAAAGAATGAGCGATTTCCAACACCCGATTGGCTCTTTTTATTTTTACCGCTGCGCGGAACGATTAGCCTGACAGCATAGGTGCGCGCTTGCATGCAGCACCCCTAAAATTAAGCGTTCTGCGAAGCAGGAAAACTAAAGCTCCACCAAAACAGACTCCCCTTCGCTCAAATCGCCAGACGTCCACTGCCAACGCTCGTTTAACTGGTATCTACCCTCAGCAGTCAGAGATATTTTTGATTGGCATTTGCCCGTCATCGCTTCAAAATCCGCATTGATATGCTGATAGGTAAAACTAAGCTCATCTCCTTCAATTTGCCCCACCAAAAAGCCTTTTTGGATTTGGCCACCCCCATATTCTCCCCAAATCAACTTCCCCGCCTGGCGGTAATGAAAGACGGTATCATCTCCCACTTCTCCATTATCAGAGTTGTGTAAGGACTTGAATTTTCGATGATTGAGATCGAAAGTCATAAAGCGTTTTGCGTCTAAACTTGGGCCGTAGCTCCATCACGGCGAGGATCCGCCATACCACTTAATTGGTCTGCATCGCTGCGCGCAACGCTATGTACTCCCCCAAAAAACATGCTACTAGATTCCCAGCGTTCTATGATTTCAGTCGGCGATCCCTCAAGCGTTTGAATACTTATTTGCTCATCGCAGACGCCTGGTTCTAGGTTCAATTTTCCAGCTTCCCAATGCAAGCGAGGGGCCGCGACCGCTTCTTCGACACTCATCCCATGATCGACATAGTGCATGATCGTTTGTAAAATAGCCGTACGAATGCGGCTCGACCCGCCCGAACCTAAGACCAAACTAGGTCGTCCGTCTTTGAGCAATATACTAGGAGACATCATCGAACTCACCCTTTGATCCGTGGGCCATTGATAAAAGCCTTCGGGGTGGAGATCCATTTCTCCGAGCATATTGTTGGTAAGGACCCCGGTGCCCGGAATGGTCCGCCCACTGGCTCCGCCTAGCGTAGTGGTGATGCTGGCGGCATTGCCATGCTCGTCCAAGACCGAGATATGAGTGGTGTTACCCAGCCAGTCCATGCCTTTGCGAAGTCGAGTTTGCCGCATTACTTCCATCTCATGCATGGTTTGGGAAAGCAGCTTGACAAAAGCGGGGCCACGAGATTCGGGCAGCGTACTTTGTTGAGCCAAGCGATCTAGCCCGTAGGTGATCATGCTCCCTCCAGCGCTAGGACGAGGATTGGTCAAAAAATCATAGCCATGATAATGATATCGTAAAGGCCTCCGCTCGATCACCCGATAAGCCTGCAAATCCTCCAAACTGATACTACCGCCATTTTCTTCGCTGTCTTTGGCGTAAGCTTGGGCAATTTCACCCTCATAAAACAAGCGTACGCCTTCCTTGGCCATTACATATAAAGTATCGGCCAATAAAGGTCGCTTGACGACATCGCCAGCTTTAACGATTTCTCCACCGGGATAGAAGATCGCCCGACAGGACTCGTCATTGCCGAGGACATCATTTAGGATGCTGATGGAGTATTCTTGATAGGGAGTAATCAAAACACCCTCCCTTGCCAAACGGATGGCAGGAGCGGCGATCTCCTCCATCGGCATAGTCCCCAAAGCCTTGTGTGCAGCAAATAGACCGGCAGGACAACCCGGTACAGCGGCTGAGCCTCGCCCGATATATTGCGCTTGAGTCGTGCTACCAAAGTTGATCTGGGAAAGCACAAAGTCCATATCTTCGACTTTTTGACGCACTTTGGGAGTCTGAACAAAAAAGTCAAAAAGACCTGACTGCCCGTTCGCCGAGTAGGCGGTCATAAAACCACCGCCCGCCAATGAAGTAAGAGATGACTCAGCGACAAAAGAGGCCAACATCGCCGCCAAAGCAGCATCAAAAGCATTGCCTCCTGCGGCTAACATTTCGGCGCCAGCATTGGCAGTCTCGAGATGTCCCGCAGCAATAATTCCTTTTGTTTTCATTTGATAAGTGTGCCCAGCATAGATTTGGCTTCGCAGGCAGGCCCCAATTTACATACTTTCTATCATCGCTACTGCACAAGTACGGCTTTCATTGTGGAGTCGATCGACGGCAGTAACCAGATAGGTGTAGCTTTTGCCGGGCTCAATCTTCAAATCGAGCCAAACTTGATCCTTGGTGATGGTCCTGATGTGATCGGCGCGACGCATGTCTTGTGCTTGCGAACCCTCAAAGCGATAAACAATATAATAGGAGGCGCTCTCGCCATCTTTGGCCAGTAAGGGGGCTTCCCACTGTAAGCGGATCCTTCTTGGTTTGGCAGAAGCGATCAAATTTCCGGGCGCTTGGGGAGGTATATTATCCTTCCAAGGCATGCTTGGGATTAAGGCTGGATAGCGAAAGCGATTGTTTTGCAGATGCTCTTCCACTTGGTGGGGATTGCCTTCAAATGAGGAGGCGCTGTAAAAGATACTCCCTTTGATTTGCGGATAGGACTGATTGAATTGTAGCTGATGGGGCAATTGCTCGGGATTTTTCCAGTGGGTAGACTTCTTTTCTTTGAGCTTAAAGGCCGCATGTCCGATATAGAGATGCTTGCCAAAGGTATTTTCGGCCCACCATGGCGCGAGCGCGTCATAACTTGCGCGAGGATGATCATTGGACCAGTACAACTGAGGAGCCACATAATCGATCCAACCTGACTCTAGCCATTTGCGGACATCTGCATAGAGTCCATCGTAAGAAGTAAAACGCGCATCACTATTAGAACCATTGGGATCGTCTTGCTTATTGCGCCAAATACCGACAGGGCTGATCCCAAACTTTACCCGCGGATTGATCGCCTTTAGACTATCGCTAACCTGTTGGATAAACAGATCGACATTATTTCTCCGCCAAGCGTGGATGCTGCGAAAGTTACTGCCGTATCGTTCAAAAGCTTCAACATCATTGAGGCCTTCGCCATTGGTTTGATAAGGATAAAAGTAGTCGTCAAAGTGGATACCATCGACATCATATTTTTGGACGACTTCCATCACGACTTTGGTCAAATAGTCTCTTACCGCCGGGATGCCCGGATTGAGATAGAGCGTATTGCCATATTGATAGGTCCATTCGGGATGCTTACGTGCAATATTGCTATCAGCCACGCTACTAAATCGATGATGCGAGATCGCTCGAAAGGGATTGAACCAAGCATGAAACTCCATATTACGGTCATGGGCCGAAGAGACCATAAAGCGTAAAGGATCATAAAAAGGTTCAGGGGCTGAGCCTTGGGCGCCATTGATATACTCCGACCAAGGCGCATAATTACTTTTATAAATCGCATCGCCATTGGAGCGGACCTGTACGACCACTGCATTCATACGATTGCGTTTGAGATTGCGCAAAAGCTGTAAAAACTCGCTTTGTTGCTCATTTGCTTTCAACCCTTTGGCACTCGGCCAGTCTATATTGTGAAAGGTAGCCACCCATACCGCTCGAAATTCGCGTTTGGATGGAGTATCGTCCGCCTGGGGAGAACTACCGTTCAGCGTAAGGCTAGCAATGAGAAGAAAGAAGAAATTGGTTAGCAACTGGCTAGAATTTAGTGGTGTAATAAGGCGCTAATAAGCAATTTGAAATTAACGATTTGGAATTAATTTTGTACGAAAGCATATCACGAACGGCATTTTTTCGTTTACAAAATGTGCATAGTGACGCTTTGTTCGTCTCTATCGTCCCAAACTTAGATTAATTACATTCATGAAGAGATATTTCATTCTTCCCAGCTTTATTTTTTTGATGTTGTTCAGCTACTCGCTGAACGCTCAAATCGCAATGCCTGCATTTGCTTTTAGCGACCTAGAAGGTAAGACTTTTACCCATAACGATCTCGATCTTGACAAACCCGTCTTTGTTATGATGTTTGATCCCTATTGCGAGCATTGCGAAACTCAAGCCAACAATATCGCCCAACAGGCCGAAAAGTTTGAGCACGTACAATTTGTTTTCGTAACCCTAGAGCCTGAAGTCGCTGCCATTGCGGCCTTCCGCGACAAATACTTTGGCAAGACCAATATCGACAAGCTCTACTTTTTGATGGACACAGACGTTGCCTTCGAATCCTTCTTTGGCTATACCGACGATGCCGTCAATATCTACCTTTTTCATCCAGATCGTAAAAAACCTAAATACTTCGGTGAAGAACAGACCGCAGAGGTTTTGTTGAAATATTTGTAGCTTTGAAGTATGAGCCTTAAAGACACTATCAATCAAGACATAAAAGCAGCTATGCGGGCCAAGGACCAAGCTGCACTCCGCGCTTTACGCGCCGTCAAATCTGCCATCATGTTGGCTGAAACAGCCGAAGGGCGCGATCAAGAAAGCCCTTTGACTGACGATGAAGGCATGAAAATCCTCATCAAACAAGCCAAGCAACGCAAAGACTCAATTGACTCTTTTGTCAAAAATGGCCGCGACGATTTGGTAGCCAAAGAGCAGGAAGAATTAGATGTAATCAGCAAATATCTCCCTCAACAGCTTTCGACTGAGGAGATCGCTGCGAAAGTCAAAGAAATCGTTGAACGCGTAGGTGCTACTAGCATGAAAGATATGGGCAAGGTCATGGGCCTCGCCTCCAAAGAACTCGCAGGCAAAGCGGATGGCAAAGCCATATCCGGCGTCGTAAAGCAATTATTAAATTAAGTACTTGGACAAAAGTATTCAGTATAAAGACCTTTGATAATCAGACGATCAAAATCAATCACACCTCCTTCTTTGTACTAAATACTTTTGTCTTTCTACTTCTTAAATTAAGCCTCCAACTTATAAAAGCATGTTTACTCCACTAGATATCATCATCATCGCCATCATCATTGTTGGTATGTACATTGGCTCGAAGAAGGGGATCGTCAAAGGCGCCTCTCGCTTTATTGCCATTGGCGCAGGTATCATTGGAGGATTTAGACTACGCTGGATCGCCAAAGCCTTTTATCTCGACTCACTCAATTTGCAGATGTCAGGTGAGATGGCTGAGTTTGTGAGCTTTTGTACGGCTTTTGTAGCTGTATTTATTCTCGCCAATGCGATCTTAGGGTATACCACTCAAGGCCTCAGCAAACTCAATATTGGGATTGACAAAGCCTTGGGATCACTATTAGGGGGTACAGTGGCGACGCTCATACTGAGCCTTTCCTTTATTTTGTTAGGATACGTTAGCTTTCCTTCCGCCGCAGATACCAGTCGATCTGCCTTGTATCCCTACGTCAAAAGCTTTTCTCGCTACACCCTTGGGGTCGGTGTCAATGCGTTGCGCGAAGCGACCCAACAACTCAACAAAGTCGGGGTAACCACCAACCCCAATGCTCAAGACGCCCCCGTTCTCAATGAGCCTACGACAGATAAGCCACGCTCTATCCGCTAAGCATTTGGCAGGAAAGTATAGCTAAAAACCATTATTCGTAAAGTTTGTCAGAAGCCACGCTTCTATCTTGAAGATAGATGTTTGGTCTACTACGCAATTGTCTGATAATCAGTCTTTGGCTGCTTAGCGCTCCTCTCTTTGCTCAGGGAGAGAAACTCTATTTTCGCCCTATTGGAGAAGGGCGAGGATGGGGGCAAAATACCATCAATGACATTTTACAAGATCAGCAGGGCTATATCTGGTTAGCTACTTGGTCGGGACTGGCGAGATTTGACGGCTATAATCATCAGGTTTTCAACAATAATCAGGGTCAGAGTGGGGGACTCCAAAGCAATAAAATCACCAGCGTTTTCGAGGATAGTCAAGGACGTATTTGGATAGGAACGACCTATTCAGGCTTTTATCTCTACCAGGCCGAAACCGAAAGCTTCAAACAATATCTCCATCAGGAAGATGCTAATAGCCTAGCCAACAATAATATTTGGGAGATCAAGGAGGACCGTTTTGGCAAGCTTTGGATTGGCACTGAAAACGGCCTTGACGAATTTGATCCTCAAACTGAGACTTTTACCCATTACAATACAGGCAAAGCAAGGGGCAATCTTAGTCATCCCTTTGTGTATAGTATTCACGAATCTGCAGATGGTATTCTTTGGGTAGGTTGCGAAACCGGCTTCAATCGACTCCAACGTGATTCGGCGGGTAGGCCCTTGACTTTTCATCTTTATGAGCTTTCCCCTAGGGGAACGCCTATCTCCTATGATGATGAATTGCGACATAATTTCATCAAAGCGATCCAGTCCTCTCAATACTTTGAACATACGCTTTGGCTAGGGACCAGCATTGGGCTTAAAAAATTTAGCTACGATCCAGCGGACCCCATAAATTTTAGCTGCCACACTTACTACAATCAGCCAGGCGGCCTCAATCATCAGTTTGTGGCTAGCTTATTGGAGCTTCCCTCAGAAGAAGAGCTTTGGATTGCGACCTACAATGGCCTTAATATTCTTGACCTCAAAAACGACAAATTTCGCTACGCCAAGGCCAACAAAAACCAGTCTGGCAGCATTCCAAACAATACCCTCAAAAGCCTTTACCTAGACAAATTTGGTGTCGCTTGGGTCGGCACCGACAAAGGCTTGAGCATACTCAATCTCAACGCACGCCCTTTCAGGCATTTGGATTTAGACGTAGCGAGTTATCCCAACAACAACCTCATCACAACCATCGAAGCGTCTAGCGATGGGCAAGGCTATTGGGTCGGGAGTAATGGGGGCGGTCTCAATTATATTTCCCCCTCTGCGGAGGGCAGAGACTGGCAGTTTCAACACTTTCCGATTCAATCTAAGGAGGTCCAAGACTTGGCCAACTTTGTCAAGGATATCACCATCAGTCCTGAGGGAGAACTCTGGGTGGCCACCCAGGGAGCAGGCATCCTCAAAATGAAAGAAAGCGTTGATGCCTCGGGCCAAAAACAGCTCAATATCCTCCAGCAATACACCAAGGCCAATCAACTTAGCGATGATTATTTTATGTCTTTAGCTCCAGGGGTCGAGCGAGGGGTTTGGTTTGGGTATTGGGACAAAGGGGTTGATTGGTATGATCCGCTCGCGGAACGCTTCTATCATTTTGGTCAACTAGAAAACGGGCCTAAGCTGACGGAGTTTCCGGTCATTGAACTCATCAACAGCCAAAATAACGGTCAGGAATACCTTTGGGTGGCGACCCGAGGCAATGGGCTTTTCCAGTTCCGCTTCAACGCGGAACGCAAAAATCTGGACCTACTTCATCATTTCAAGTTCGAAGCCAATCAAAGCGGAGGTCTCAGCAATGATTATCTCAACTGTCTGTATCTACAAAACGCTGACACCCTCTGGATTGGCACTGAAAACGGCATTAACGTCCTTGATATCAAGTCCGGTCAGATTCAGCACTTCTCTGAGCAAGACGGCCTCCCTAAAAAATGGATTCAATCAATCATCAGTGATGCAAATGGCAATATATGGGCGGGTACCCAGAGTGGTTTAGCCGAAATCAAGCTAAGCCCAGAAGGTGCTCAAATCACTAGCTACGATGTTTTTGATGGGCTTCGCAATGAGTTTTTCTCAGCTCAATCTGCGGGCTACTCTGCCGCAGGCGAATTGATTTTTGGGACCGTAAGCGGACTGGGCATCTTTCATCCTAACGATATCCGCTTCAATAAGCTTCCGCCCAAAATCGCCCTCAACGAACTCAGGGTATTTAACCGTAAGGTACCCATCGGCCCCATGCCAGACGGAGAGACCATTCTAAGCAAGAGCATCAGCAAAACCGATGAAATCAGCCTCACACATCAGCAAAATGTTTTTTCGATTGGCTTTGTGGGCTTACACACGGGCGAATCTCAAAATATCAGCTACGCCTATAAACTAGAGGGTTTCAATCAAGATTGGGTTTATACCGAAACTAACAATCGCCAAGCTCACTACACCAATCTTCCTTATAAGCGCTTCAACTTTTTGGTAAAGGCTGCCAATAGCGATGGTGTTTGGAGTGATCCTGTACAACTCAAAATCAATATCCTCCCACCATTTTGGCGAACAAATTGGGCTTATCTACTTTATGCTTTACTCTTTATTGGTTTGCTATATGGGGTCCGTAAGCTCACCCAATTACGAGCGGAGTATCGGCTTAATCTCCAACTCGAAAAGGTAGAACGAGAAAAGCTCGAAGAAGTAACGCGCATGAAGCAGCAATTCTTCACCAATATCTCGCATGAACTACGGACTCCGCTCACTTTGATTATCAGTCCGCTTGAGCAATTGATCAAGGACCGTAATTATGACCGATCGCTCTATCGATCCTTCCAGCGGATGAACCTCAATGCCAATCGCCTTTTGACAATGATCAATCAATTGCTCGATATCCAAAAGACCGAGTCTGGCCTGATGCGGCTACGAGTCGGCAAAGGCAATTTG
>JBCAWW010000064.1:0-12433 GCA_038534415.1 Bacteroidota bacterium
CCTCGTAGCAATGGCTATCAATATCTTTTGCCCATGCATTTTAGAGAGGCAGTGGATAGCTTCAGCGTGTCAGTCCAAGTATTTCAGCAAGCAGTAAAACCGAAATTGGAGGAAAATGAGATAGAAAGTCTCGTTTTTGAAAACTGGCAGGAAAATTACCAAGCCTTCAAAGCTTATGCCGATTATCTCCCCAATCGGACGCTGGGCTTTCTCGTTCCGCAAGCGGAAAAGACCCAAAAGGTAATGATCGAAGAACAGGAAGGAGAATGGTGGTTTTATGCCAATCTACGACCGGAACTATACGTTCGGCAGAAGGCCAAACCTAAAAACATCCACCTCATCTGGGATGCTTCTCACTCTGGTCGCGACCGAGATGTCGCCAAAGAACTCGCCATCCTCGACCGTTATTTTGGCTGGGTAGAAAACAGTTCGATCAGTTTGCATATCCTGCGCAATAAAATAGAAGCAGGAGGCAGCTTTCGGATCAAAGAGGGCAACTGGTCAGAGCTGAGAAAGCAATTAGCGCAACTGCCTTTTGATGGTGGGAGTAATCTGGGCGAAATCGACATCAATCCCTTGTTGGGGGATGAAGTCCTTTTGATTAGCGACGGCTTACATACCTTTGGAGAGGATGATTTTTCGCCTCAATCCACGCCCCCGCTCTACATCCTCAATACGAGTGCTGTGGCGGATTATAGTCGCTTAGCATTCTGCGCTCAAGCTACGGGCGGACGCTTTATCAATGCATTGGGTACGAGTGCAGAAGTCGCCGCCAAGGCCTTACGCAATCAAAATTATCAGTTCCTAGACTTGAAGGTATTAGAAGGGGTAGTGGAAGATCGCTGGCCACGACTCGCCCGCAATGTGGATGGAGCTTTTGCTTTGGCCGGTAAGCTGCTTTCGCGTCAAGCCAAGATCCAAGTAGACTTTGGATTTAAGGGTAGCAAAGAAGGAGGTGATGATCTCCTCTATCGCGATACCTTGGTACTCGACTTCAATCAACATGGTACTACCACTGGGCTGGTCCCACGGATTTGGGCGCAAAAAAAGCTGGCCGAGCTAGATATGTACTATGAGGAAAAACAAGAGGAGATCATGGGCCTCGCCCAACGCTTTGGCATCGTGACCCGCAATACTTCCCTCATCGTATTGGATCGAGTCGAAGACTATGTAGAATATGAAATCGAACCACCCTCAGAGCTTAGAGCAGCCTACCTTGCTGCCCTCGCACAAAAAAATGAGCAGAAAAAAGTCCAGCTATTTGCCCACTTAGACCAAGTAGCCGAAGACTATGCCATCCGCAAAGCCTGGTGGCAAAAGGAGTTTAAAATCCCTAAAAAATTATTTCAAACGGCTGATAGCATTCGCGGGCGAGAGGAAGATTCAGATTCAGATGGAGTTGTCGATATAATGGATGCAGAGCCTATGGCAGAAGAAGTGAGCATGTCAGAGGCATTTAGTTATTCTGAAGAAAGCGAGGAAGCCCCAGCTGCTCCCTCAGAAAAACTGGCAAAATCCGCAGAAAAGGAAAAGGACAAAGGAGGCGAAATTGTGCTCAACAAATGGGACCCGCAAACGCCTTATATCAAGAGGTTAAAAGTGGCTGCAACAGACTCCATCTATTCAGTTTATCTTCGCCTCAAGGAGCAATACATCAGTCAGCCTTCCTTTTTCTTGGACGTGGGGCAGTTTTTCTACAATCAAAACAAACCCAAACTTGCCCTACGCATCCTTTCCAACTTGGCGGAGCTAGAGCTCGAAAATCATGAATTGTTAAGAGCTCTCGCCTATAAACTACAGTCTGCCAAGGCCCCCAAAGAAGCCAAATTGATCTATGAAAAGGTCCTTAAAATCAGACCTGAGGAACCACAATCTTGGCGGGACCTAGCGCTGCTCAACGCCCAACTTGGCGAGGACCAAGCTGCAGTAGATGGACTTTGGGAAGTAGTAAAGCAAAAATGGCCAGATCGTTATCCTCAGATCAGTGTACTGGCCGCGCAGGAGATGAATGCAATCGTTGCGCGAAGCGGCAAAAAACTCAAAACGGATCACATAGACGAACGCCTCCGAGATCCGTTACCCACTGATGTGCGCGTCGTACTCAATTGGGATGCGAATGAAGTAGACATGGACCTTTGGGTGATCGACCCACGCGGAGAAAAGTGCTATTATGCCCACAATCGTACGCAGGTCGGCGGTTGGATTTCGGCTGACTTTACGGGTGGCTATGGCCCAGAGGAATTTTGGCTGCGCAAAGCGATTCCCGGTACCTACCAAGTGCAGGTCAACTATTATGGGAGTCGCCAACAACGCATCGCGGGCCCTACAAATATCCGCGTAGAAATGATCACCAACTATGGCCGTCCCGATGAGGAACGCCAGCAAACCGTCATGCGATTAGGGGATGTCCAAGAAGTGATCACAGTGGGTGAATTTCGTTATTGATACAGATATGATTGTCGGTTCGGCATGCATGCCGAACCGACAAATTTTTATCGTTGGACGAGGCTAAACCAATTGCCGCTATTGTCTTTAAAGAGGGCTTCATAACCATATTCACGCTTAGTAGGCGGGGCGATAAATTCTACTCCCTTGGCGCTGAGTTCTTCATAAGTCGCGACGACATCGGGAGTGTTGAAAATCCCTGTTCCAAAAGCACCGCGAGCTAAAAGTCCGCGCATCGCTTCGGCATCTTCTTCTGTCAAAAAAGGGCTTGGCATGATCGGCATGAGCACGATTTCGATTTCGGGCTGGTCCTTCGGTCCAACGCTCAGCCAACGAAATCCTTCTCCCATAGTGGCGTCGCTCCGGACTTCAAACCCAAGTTTTTCGACATAAAACTCCTTGGCTTCGTCTTGGCTGTTGACGTAAAATGTGGCGTGTGATAATTTGTTGATCATAATCTTAGGGGTTGAAAGTAGAAAGATTTGAGTATTAAGTATGGAGCCCTCTTCCTTGGGGTAAATTGGGGTCTCTAAACTATTTCCTGGGTACTTAATACTGATTTATGAACCCAAATTAGGCGTTCTCCGCAGGAGAGACTTCTTGAAAATTGCTATTGTGATTACTGCTTCGCAGAACGCTCACCGCTTTCTTTCAACGAATCTGCAGACGTTTTTCTTCGGCATGGTAAGCGGCGAAGATGCCAATACCACCGCTGAGATTTGTAAAAATCGTGTAAGGCTCACTAAAGGCCAAATCTACATTACGGTTTTGCCGCAGATCCCGCATATACTGATAGTAGTTTTCATCTATATGCAGCAGAGCAACCACTAAGCTATCCCCAGGCATACGCGGGGCTCTTACGCCACTAAGTTCTCGCGCTACATTTTGCAAGTCCCCTGTCGGACCGCTCACCATTTGACCGTCAAAATCATCGTCCACCAGATAGTCAGGATCCGTAGACAAACCCTGCCAGCGAAAAAACCAAGGATCATCCGTAAAAAACCGCATGCTCGGTATGACTTTACCAATCACGCGATAGTAATTCACTACTTCGGCCGGATCTTGCCAGCTCGTCTGACAAAAGAAATCAGGGAAAGGATCGCCCGCTTCGACCGCAGAGTCTAGCTGGAGCCTAAACTGCTGGGGAGCCGTGGGTATCTGACAACGACCGTACACTTCGGCTAAGCTAGGATGCTGAATCCTGAGCGCAAAGGAGTCAAGGGGACTCAAAAAGTCCAAGGGAGAGGCTGTGCTGTAGAGACCTTGTGCCGGATCAAAGGCCAAAGTGATTGTCTGGCCTTTTTGGAGGTTTTCAATTTGTACAGTCGCATCAGAGACGATAAAATCTGCAAGATCAAGTCCCCCGCTCGTGCCTACGGTCTGATTTTGATAGAGGCTTAGCGTGATCTCCTTTTGATCGGGAGAGAGGAAACAACTGACGACCATTTGTGACTCTCCGCTTAGGTCTAGTTCGACAAAGCGTTGGCAAGAGCTAGCGCTCCAGAGGAGTAAAAGGCTGTAGAGAAAATATTTGGGAGATAGCATGAGACAATAATTAGAGGAAAGTGAGAATGCTTAAAAGCTAAAATTGAAGCTGACGGAAGGCGTGAGAAAAAAGAGACTGTTTTCCTGCAAAAGAAGACGTTGGGTGCCTGTTTGCTGGTTGATTTCTTCCTCTAGCAGGTAGAAGCTGGGATTGAGGCGATTGTAGAGATTATAGCCACCAACTTCCCAATAGTAAGTCCAGTCCCAACGACGCTTTTTGGGTTTCGCTTTGATCTTGAGGCTCGCATCTAGGCGATGGTAGAGCGGGCTGCGAAACTCATCTAATTGGCTAAATTGCAAAAACACATCAGGCTGATCATTAAAAGAAGAACCAACCTCCTCATGTCCCACCAAATACGCCTGCGAAATTGGCAAGGGAAAAGGATTGCCCGTAGCAAAGGTCCAGCCAGCGTTCAATTCTAAGCGTTCCGTGAAACGGTGCTGATACAAAAAAGCAAGCGAGTGCCGACGGTCAAAGCGAGGGGCAAAGGCTTTTCCACCATTGCGTTGGGCAAAAAGGTACTGCGTATAGGACCAAGTATAGCTCAAGCTCATCTGATAGCGCGGACGCTTGAGGCTGGCAAAAATTTCTAGGCCATAGGATTTGCCCTCGCCTTGGGTAACTAAATTTTGCCAATCGAGCCTTTCAATCTCAAGGTTGTAGAGGTCCAAGTCAAAGAAGCTCCCACCCTCTCGATAACCGATGATATTGTCCATCCGCTTATAGTAGAGTTCGGTCATGATGCTTAGGCCCCATGCTGGATAAGACTGTCCCCAGCCCAAGGCAAGTTGCCAGCTCTCTTGCGGCCGGATATTGGGCGTACTTGGTACCCAAACATCAATCGGCAAGGCCAAGCCTGAGTTCGAAATCTGATGGATGTATTGCGCCATACGTGTAGCGGAGACTTCTAGCTGATGATTAGGTGCTGGTTGAAATTGCAGCTTTAGCCGCGGCTCAGGATTGGCCCAAAACTTTCCTTGCACGGTATAGGCGCTCAAGCGTAAACCCATCTCCAAATTAAAGCGGGTACTAAACTGCCAGCGGTCTTCCAGATAGAGGGCTGCTTCTTGGGTGTAATAGCGCTCGTTTTCTTTGACATCAATATCAAAGCGCTGGGTAGTATTGCCAAAATTTTCGCGAAAAGCCCGTAAGCGATTAGGGGTGAAAATGTGTTGAAAAAGGATGCCCCCAAAGCGTAGTTCGTGCTTGGCATTGGGGTACCAATAAAAATCGTGTTTGAGTGCGACATCAAACATTTCAGAGCCGGAACTTAGCCGCTGTATACCTGTTATTTCCCCTCTTTGATCCTCACTACGGTTGAAGAGACGAACTCCGTAATGGGTCGTAAATAAGGAAGTATTCATAAAGCTCTTGGGAGAAATCACCCGATTCCAACGCAGGGTACCACTAAGGTTTTGCCAACTAAAACCTGTGCGCATCTGATCTTTATCGCCTTTACGGGCCATTTGATCAATGAGGCCATAGCGATCCCAGCTACTATAAAGACTAAGCGTGAGCTTGTCCTGAGGACTCGCATTGTAGGTCAGTTTGGCGTTATAGTCATGAAAAAAGAAAAAGGGTTCTGTTTGGGCAGCGTTCTTTAGGATAAAAGGGCGGACCAAAAAATCCCAATAGGTACGTCTCGCCGAAAGCAGCAAAGAGCCTTTTTTATTCAAAACCGGACCGCCAATCGTCAGACGTGAAGAGGTAATCCCAATGGCACCATCTGCGCCCCATTTTTCTTTGCTGCCCTCGCGCGTTGTTACCGCTACCACCGAGGAAAGTCGCCCTCCATAATGCGCGGGGAAACCTCCTTTGATAAACTCAACGCTTTGCACCGCATCCCCATTAAAGACCGAGAAAAAGCCAAAAAGGTGATTGACATTGTAGATTGGAGCTTCGTCTAGCAAGATCAGGTTTTGATCACTATTGCCCCCCCGCACAAAAAGCCCACTATTGCCGTCATTGGCTCGCTGTACGCCCGGGAGATATTGTAGGGCTTTGACCACGTCGCGCTCTCCCAGAAAGGTGGGTACAGATTTGAAATAATCCAGCCCCAAGACGATACGGCCTGCTTCTTCAGCCTCGATCATGGATTCGGCCTCGATTTGCACGGCCTCCAAAGCGACATCCTGTGATTGCAATTGGATGTATAGAGCACCTTGGGGCTCAGTACTAAGGGTGATCGTATCTGTCGCATAAGCAAGATGACTTACTAGCAATTGAAGGGGCAAACGCTCAATGCTCAGCGAAAAAAAACCATATTGATTGGCGACCGTGCCTCTTTTCGTGCCGAGGATCATGATGCGCGCATAGGGCAAGGGCTCAAGACTTTCTTGCTCTCTGATAAAGCCGTTGATGGTTTTCGCGTTCTGCGAAGCAGGCTGATAAAGGACTAGCTGACTCCCGAGCAGGCGATAGGAAAGGCCACTACCCTTGAGCCAACTTTTGAGCACAGATTCAAGACTTTGGCCCGGACGCTCAATAGAAACTTGCTTATCAGCGGGCAAAATTTGCGGATCATACGAAAAGCGGATGGGTACTTCTTTTTCGATCTCTTGCAGGGCTTGTTCTAGCGGCATCGGCCTTAGGCTAAAGTCGAGTTTTTCTTTGAGCCAATCCTTTTCTTGGGCAAGCAAGCAAAGAGGATTACTCAAGAGACCCAGCAGCAGTACGCCAAGACTGATCAGGGCGCTGTGGCTTATCTTATTTGATTGAGTTTTCATTTTGGTTTCATTCATTGAGACTGCTTCGCAGAACGCATAGCGCCGCCAGCGCGTCTTTTGACACGATACTTTTGCCTCCTAAAATCAAATTAGAAGACGCTTAAATGTTTAAAAATAGTGAAGCCTTGCTCTAGCGAGGCTGAACTTCTACTTGGAAAATCAGCCTTACGACCTCTAATACTTCGGCCAAAGATTCGTCGCTAAAAGTAGCGTTGAGACGAGCTTCGCCAGGGCTACCCCTAGTATCTAAGGGCCGTTGGTAATAACGTTCGAGGGACTCGATCACCTCCGCCAAGCTCGCATTTGCAAAACGCAATTCACCTTTTTGCCAAGCATCAAAATTGGCATTTTGTGGCACTTCCATAAGCTTAGCAGCCTGTAAACGAGCACTTTGACCAGCAGCAAGCTGAACGCTATCCTCTGACACTACCCGCACCAAACCTTCTGCCACATCTACCTGTGACAAGGAGTCTGAGAGATAATCTCTAACACTAAAACGAGTACCCAAGACCTCCACTCGAAGTTTGGGGCCTTGAACCCTAAAAGGATGCTCAGGGTCTTTGGCGACCGCAAACCAAGCTTCTCCCTCCAGTTTAACCGGCCGATCTTCATCAAAACGACTCGGATATTGCAAACGACTCCCCTCCCGCAATATCACTTCAGTACCATCAGGCAGTATGACGGTCTGATGGGCGCTTGCTGCCATGACGCTTTGCCAAGAGATTGCTGGAGGCTGCAAATAGATCCAAAATGCGACTGACATCCCTAGCAATAAGACAATCATTGCGGCCCAAGCAAGAGCAGGCCTACGCCATAGAGGCAGCGGCTTTGCTACGATAGGCAAGGATAATTGAGCAGCCACCTTTGGCCAATCCATTTGACTGTCAAAGTCATAGTCAGTCAGCTGAGTCTGACTATGCTTCCAGATTTTGATCAGTTCTTGATACCGTTGTTCGTTTTGCGATTGGGCCTGCCGCCAATTACGCAAAGCTTCCGCCTGTGCTGCGCTGGCACTAGCGGTGAGATCGGCGGCGATCAAATCCCAAGGAATATTTGCTTGTTCTGCTGGGCTCATTTGTTGGGTTAACAGTTAAGCAAGCTTCAACCCTTATACGGGAACAGAAAAAAGTTAAAAATTTTGAAACGGCCACCAGAGCAGTATAAACAGCGGCCCCAGTTTTTGGCGTAATAATTTGAGGGCCTTGCTGATTTGCACCTCTACCGTTTTGGGGCTAATCCCCATGCGCTCTGCGATTTCTTGATAGCTTAGTCCTTCTTCTCGACTGAGGACAAAAGCTTCTCGACAGCGGCTTGGTAGGGCTGCAATCGCTTCTCGGATCTGTTCTTCTAGTTCGAATGCTTCGAGTACCTCCTCCGGAGAACCCGACCACTCAGTCCGTAGACCTTGATGATGAGCTTGATAGTCTTGTCTAACTTTTTGATGCTTGAGATGATTGAGACAAGCGTTCCGCACGGCGGTATACAAAAAGGCACCTAATGGATTGTTGGGGGCTAGCTTAGCTCGACTTTCCCATAATTTGACAAATACGCCTTGCACCAAATCTCTTGCCTCGTCAGGATCTGTGAGATAGCGCATAGCGTAGCGACAAAGTCGGCCATACCATTGGTGAAATAGTCGTTCGAAGGCATGATTGTCGCCTTCAATAATAGATATAGTTGGGATAGCCATGCTGCAAACTAAGAATAGGAGCTTTATTCTTCGCCGACAAAGCGGTT
Organism: Bacteroidota bacterium; assembly: GCA_038534415.1. Classification (GTDB taxonomy): domain Bacteria; phylum Bacteroidota; class Bacteroidia; order J057; family J057; genus JBCAWW01. Next base: position 8,455 of record JBCAWW010000064.1, read on the forward strand.
GATAAAACAATGCGGAATGAATTGCCGTGGTTGCTTTTGAACTTGCTCTTGGCGCTGGAGGTAAAATTTGCGGTACTGTGAGGGGCTCATGCCAACTTCCCGCTTGAAGAGAGAGCTAAAAGAACCGGGGCTTTCAAATCCAGTCAGATAACAGATTTCGCTGACACTTAGTTTGTTTTCTCGTAAAGATTTTTTGGCGTGATCAATGCGGCGGCGCAGTAAATATTGGTGGGGGGTGATGCGATAAGTCTGCTTAAAGACTCGCAAAAAGTGAAACTTTGAGAGATAGGCCTCCTGCGACAAACGCTTGAGATCGAGCGGCTCTTCAAAAGTATCATCGATGTATCGCTTGGCGCGAACGATCTTTTGGGTGCGATTCATGGACATCTTATTTCAGTTTCTTTTTGCCCTCCTCACTGATAATCATCTTAGGATTGCGCTTTAGGCTTTTGATAAAACGCACCAGTCTAAATCGAAGGGCGGACCAATCGGCATCGACGGCTACCTGCTTTACGGGTTCAAAGCCTTGGCTCCCTACCGCTTCCCAACCATTGTCTCGAGTAATGTCCGATTTATATTTTTTTGAGCTTTTCTTGGGATAGGCGATCCACAGTTGAGGATCTTGCTCTGAGAGTTGCCCACTGAGCGAGCTCATGATTTCGGAGAGTTTTTGCACGCTTTCAGCGAACGCTAAGATATAATCATACTTCTCTCCTGTCTTGAGTTCAGTCTCCACCCTACAGAGGGGCTCCATTTCGGCCATATTGGGTTGGAAAGCGATAGGCGCAAAAAGGACCAGAATACGCTTCTGGTCCTTGAAATTCATTTTTTTAAAGATGGGATTCATCAGTCTTGATAGCTAAAGGTCGCTTCATGCTCCCCTACCATGACTTTGAACTCGCCGGCTTCGGTAATCCACTTAGACTCAGCGCCCCAAAATGCTAGTTGAGAAGGCTCTATCATAAAGGTAAGTGTTCTAGATTCTCCGGGCAAGAGGGTGATTTTGCGGAAATCACGTAGTTTTTTGTTGGGCGGACTGACAGAGGCAAACATATCTTGGGTATATAGTTGCACGACTTCTCGTCCCATGCGCTTGCCAGTATTTTTGACCGTAATTTGCACTTTGAGTTTGTCGTTCGCTGCAAGCGTCGTCCGATCTAAAGTCAAATCTGAATACTCAAAAGTGGTATAACTAAGTCCAAAGCCAAATTCATATTGAGGGAAGATGGCGCTAGGCCCGAAGTCGTTGCCGATTTTTTCGGTGCCTTTGTGATCATAAAGCGACAAATCGTTCGCGTAGCGAGGATAAGTATAAGGCAACCGACCTTCAGGATTATGATCTCCAAATACAATTTCGGCCAAGGCAGGGCCACCTTCATCCCCAGGTTGGTAGCACTGGATCACGCCCCCTACCATGGGTTCAATTTCACGAATGATACGCGGACGCCCTTCTAGCAACACCAAAATGATCGGCTTGCCAGTTCCGGCCAGTCCTTTGACCAAATCCAACTGCGCATCGCTCAAATCTAGGTCATCAATATCACCGGGTTTTTCGGTTGCGGGAGTTTCTCCTACGCAAACCATGATCGCATCTACGCCCGCCGCGGCGGCGATGGCATCATCAAGATTGATCAATTCGTTTACCGTACTCCCTTCTACATAACTCACTTTGGCCGCCCCGATTTCGCGCTGGACAGCCTCTAGGATAGTTAGCTTGCCAGGAGTCTTGACATCATAAGTAGGATTATTGCCCTGCCAAGTACGGCTCCATGCCCCGTTGAGCATGATATGAGAATTGGCAGCCGGACCTGTGATCAATAGTTTTTTGCTTTTGTCTAGGGGTAGCAAATTGCCTTCGTTCTTAAGCAAAGTGATCGATTCTAAAGCCGCCTGACGCGCGATGGCAGCATGCTCATCAGAAGCAAATTTAGGATAAGCGTCAAAATCAAAGACGATCTTATCAAATAGGCCTAAATCATATTTGAGTTTCAAAATACGTCTCACTGCCTCGTCGATGCGAGACATCGGCACTTCTCCTTCCTCGACTAGCTCAGCGAGTAGCTTGGGAAAATCTAAGGTAACAGGCACCATGCTCATATCTACCCCAGCATTGACTGCCATTTTGGTGGCTTCCTTTTCGTTAGCAGCTACCTTATGACGTGTATTCAAGAGGATAATGTCTTCCCAATCCGAAACTGCGAGTCCCTCAAACCCAAGCTCATCGCGTAGGATTGTCTTGAGAATAAATGGGTTGATATGGGTAGGGATACCATTGATCTCCGCCGAATTGATCATGATCGTATGCGCGCCAGCATCTACTGCTGCTTGGAAAGGAGGCAAAAATATCTCACGTAGCATCCAGTCAGGTATGTAGGCTGGCGTACGGTCCTTGCCGGTAAAAGGGTAGCTATAACCCATAAAGTGCTTCATACAGGCCGCTGCCTTGTATTTATTAGCGACATTGCCGCCTTCGTGCCCGCGAATGTAAGCTGCACCCAAGGTCGAAACGAGATAAGGATCTTCGCCAAAAGTCTCAAATACTCGCGACCAAAGCGGTTGACGCATCACATCGAGTACAGGGGCAAAGTTCCAAGGGATACCAGAAGCGCGACACTCATAAGCGGTCACCGCAGAGCCTTGCTCCACCAATGCAGGGTTCCAGGTGGCGGCCTGTCCAATCTGCTGTGGAAACAGCGTTGAGCCAGAAGTATAATTGGTCCCATGAATCCCATCAATACCATAGATGACAGGCACTTTGAGATTGCTTTCTTGCACCACCTTATCTATGGCAAGGTGGATCTCATACCATTGCTCACGCGTATAGGCGTGGCCTCCGACATTGAGGATAGAGCCAACACCATATTCTAAAATTACGGTTCTGAGTTTTTCTTCATCAATCTCAAAAGGTTCTACCAAATTGTATGGCTGGCCTTTAGCGATCATATCTATGGAAAGTTGGGTCATTTGCCCCACTTTCTCTTTGAGGGTCATTTTGGCAAGTGTCGCTTCTACCTTTTGTTCGATGGTTTGGGCAGAGAGCGATACCATCAGCAAAAAGCTGATAATGAGGCTGAGGGTAAATTTCATTATGCGGTATATTGTATATAGTCAGTTTGACTATATAGCAAAATTTAGCATCTGCTCACAACTTGCTGAGTCCTAAGGCTATCATTTAGCTTCTCAATACAAAGCATATCCTCCAAAGAGAGCATATACGGGCCTCATTAGGCCTTGTCAAGCATCCGACGATGATAGTTGATTTGGCCAAGGTGATATGACAAATGCATCGCTAGGTGAATGAGTCCACGTTCTATTGAGGGCTTACCAGGCCAGTGCTCAAAGGGATAATCCTCCGTCAGATCTCGACCTTCTAGTTGGGTCAAAGTCGTACTTACAATTTCGATGGTTTCATCGACTTCCTCCAGCAGCTTCGCACGAGCTACGTCTTTGCCGGCAAATTCAAATTCTCGATCTCGCACATAGGCAAACTCGCCGAGATGCAGGCCAATAAAGGTCTTAAGATTGCCCACGAGGTGAAGACAAAGATTACCGCCAGAATTGGCAATCCCGTCTGCAATGCGCCACATGGCTTCCTCTGATTGATAAGCTTCAATTTCGGTTTTTAGGCGCTGGAGGTCTCTTTGATAAAGTCCAATGAGTGAGTGTAGCATATTATTTCTCGTTTTTTGCTTTCCAGCCGAGTAGATTGGCCACTAAGCCTGTCCATCCGGTTTGATGACTTGCCCCTAGCCCATGGAGATCATCCCCATGAAAGTATTCATAAAAGAGGATTAAATCCTTGAAATGGGGATCTTTGGCGTAGCGCTCGTCTCCATCATGCGCGGGCCGATGGCCCTCCGCATCTGGTTCAAAGATAGAGATTAAGCGTTCGGCGAGGCCGTCTGCAATCTGACTGAGACAGCGTAGCTCACCCGAACCACTGGGATACTCGACTTTATAATCTGAACCATAATATTGG
>JBCAWW010000065.1:0-12323 GCA_038534415.1 Bacteroidota bacterium
GGGGGCTTCCAACTGAAAATTGATTATATTTGTGAAGGCCTAATTACTCAAGACTAGCTAAACATTAGATGTCCAACGGAGGATCTGACTGCTGCGGTACGTGTTGGTTTAATACTCGTAATCTTCATCAAGGAGACGACGACGACGAGTCAATAGCTAATTGTAGCATTCGCAATATCGAAATCGAAAAGCCATTTTGGACCTATTGTGCCAATCACCCGCATCATAATCCTGATCGAGTGGAGGTCCCTGTAGGCCCCGTCTATGTCAATGAAGGCAGCTATCCCAACACCCGTTCAGTTTGGATTCACTCACCTGACACGCCGGAGTTGAGAGATCGACTCATAGAGTTGCTTGAGCGTATTCCAGAGGTCCCACCACCAGAATATCCTTTTGGCAAGCCCTTTGTCGAAGAAGTCATTCATCAATTGATTGCCTTCAATGAGAAGAGGGCCATACCGGGTCTGATGTATATCCTCAGCTTTGATCCGCTCAGTAGCTCAGAAGACAAAAGTCCTTTCAAAACCACTCGTATTGGCACCGTAGCCCTAGCGGTTGAGGCATTAGCTACTATTGGTGGTGCTGCTTCTCTCGAAGGTTGGAAACATTTTGTCACCATCGGCAGACCCGATCTTGAAGGGGAAGATTCCTACTATGCGGGAGAAGACAAACTAGCCGTAATCCGCTATCATGCAGTGCGAGGCCTACGCTATTGTGATGGCGAGGAAGCGATGCGTCTCCTCAAAATTGCGCTACAAGATCCGCACGAAGAAGTGAGAGTATTTGCCGAAGAAGCCCTAACCGAAAAGGTCGGCCCAAGAGGGAAAATAGCCGTACTCAAGGAGATACACGGCAAAAGCAAGCAAAAACGAAACTGGTGGAAGCTCTGGGGTCAAAAAAGTGCCAAAAAGGCTTAGTCCTTGGTGGGAGTGGAAAAGCAAAAACATGGATCTTAGAGTTCTAACCTCAACTTTTGAGACGCCTTTTTTCGGTCCCAAAAGAAAAGTCAAAACATGCCCTTAAACGTAGGTAATCTGCTCCTTGCTCAGATGAGGCACCCAGTTGTAATCCCGCAAAAACAGCCTTCCCTTAGCGTAATGTAAAATCGAGATACTACTATTTCGAATTTGCCAATTGAGCTCCATGATCTTTTCGTCCCGGAGCCCCAGTGCCATCCCAATCGCCGTAGCGATAACGCCGCCCGAAGTCAAAACCGCAATGGATTGCTTAGGCTCGAGTTCCGCGAATAGCGGCTCAAAAGCAGATCGCACTCGCAACTGAAAATCAGCCCAAGCTTCATAAGGTCCACTATCTATTTCACCCGCCAGCCACAGCATATTCATCTTGAAAAACTGTTGCAAAGTCTCTTTTTTGCCAGCAGGCGCTTCACTCTTCCCTCGATGATATTTTAGGACATCGGTCCCCTGATGTTCATTTAAGCCTTCGATGATTCGAGCAGGAGGGAGTTGGGGAGAGCCCGCTTCGCGGAACGATTCCCAAGTTTGCCTTTGGCGGTCTAGCGTGCCATGAGCAATATGATTAGGTACGGGTAAATTTTCTTTCCACCATTTACCTAAAGCCTCCGCCTGAGCATAGCCAAGCGGAGACAATTGGTCATAATTTTCGGCCATAAAGGAGGCCTGCCCATGTCTAATGAGGTAGATCGTATTAGCCATCAATCAACTGCTATTGTTTGACGGCTTTGCGGTTTTGGCGAATCACCAAACCGTATTTCTTGAGTATTTTACGCGCAAGAGAAGCTTTATGCGCCTCATCTGGGCCATCATAAATCCTTGCCCCACGCTCCTCACGATAAAAATAAGAGAGTATCGTATCGTCCGTAACCCCTAGTGCACCATGTACCTGTATTGCACGATCCACTACGCGCTGCATCACATTTGCCACATAAAATTTGATGGTAGAAATCTCAGTAGCGGCGGCTTTCTGCCCATCCGTTTCCATTACATAAGCGGCATTGAGTACCATTAGCCTTGCAGCATCAATTTCTGCCCGACTCTCAGAGATCATCGATTGTACCATTTGCTTTTGGCCTAACATCATACCATCACCGATTTCTCGCGTGGCGGCACGCTGACACATCAAATCAAAGCTCCTTTCACAGACGCCAATCCATCGCATACAGTGGTGAATACGGCCAGGACCTAAGCGTTGCTGAGCCAGCAAAAACCCGCCTCCTTCTGGTCCAATCAGATTGCTGACAGGTACTCGACAATCATTGTATTTGATCTCAGCATGACTGGCCCAACCCTCACCCGCATGTCCCATGACAGGGATATTGCGCACAAATTCAAAGCCGGGAGTATCTGTCGGTACGATGATCATACTAGCCTGCCCATAAGGATTGGGAGATTCGGGATTGGTGATCGCCATTACGATCGCAAAGGTGGCGCCATCCGCAGAGGAAGTAAACCATTTGTGGCCGTTGATCACATACTCATCGCCATCGCGTACCGCAACTGTGCTCATTTTGACCGGATTAGAACCTGCATTATTAGGCTCAGTCATGGAGAAACAAGAGCGAATTTCGCCTTCGAGTGAAGGGTAGAGATACCTTTCACGTATCTCATCACTCGCATAGTGCATCAACAGCTCAATATTACCGGCATCAGGCGCTTGGCAATTAAAAGTAAAGTGCCCATAAGGAGTAGTTGCTAGTAGCTCACCCAATTGGGCTACCTCCATCAAAGTCAGACCAGCCCCTCCATATTCTATTGGATGATAAGGATTCCAGGCTCCGGTGGCTTTCACTTTGTCTTTGAGCGCCCTCAGTCGCTTTGCTGCCTCTTTAAAAGGCATATGCATGAGCTCCATTTCTATCGGGTATATTTCCTCTTCGAGGAACGCTTTTACGCGGGGATATAGTTCCCGCAATTTATCTGTCGCGAAGTAGTCTATCATATACGTAATTTCTCGATTTTATTTGGTGATTTCAATGCTAATCTACTATCGCCTATCTTTGAAGCTTAATTGCCTTGTTGCATGAAGCGGATTGAAAAACTTTCTATTGTAATTCCAGCCTATAATGAAGGTCCGACTATCCATTTGATCTTGGATCGGATCAAAGCAGTAGAGCTGGAAGATGGGATTGAAAAAGAGTTACTCATCATCAACGATTGCTCAAAAGATGATACTGAGGAAAGGATCAAAGCCTATATGGAGGCAAATCCTGAAATGAATATTCGCTATTCGAAGCATGAAGTCAACCAAGGCAAAGGAGCCGCCCTGCATACCGGCATCTCCCTAGCATCTGGTGAATTTACCATCATCCAAGATGCTGACCTTGAATACGATCCCGAAGAGTACAATCTGCTTCTCAAGCCCATTATCAATGGTAGCGCAGATGTCGTCTATGGCAGCCGCTTTATGGGCGGCAAGCCCCACCGAATATTATTTTACTGGCATACCTTGGGTAATAAATTTTTGACCAGTCTCTCCAATATGTTCACCAATCTCAATTTGACGGACATGGAGACCTGCTACAAACTCTTCAGTACCCAAACTCTCCAATCCCTCAATCTCAGGGAAAAGCGTTTTGGCTTTGAGCCAGAGGTTACCGCCAAGATCGCAAGGGTAAAAGATATCCGCATATATGAAGTAGGCATCTCCTATTACGGCCGGACCTATGCCGAAGGCAAAAAAATCAATTGGAAAGATGGCTTTCGAGCCATTTACGCGATAATTAAGTACAATATCTTCTCACGTAAGTAGGTCGTGGGTTGATTTTGCTAGGGGGTATATGTATGTTACTTATTAGGCTCACGCTGCCTAGTAACTAACTATTACCCTATGAAAACCTCTACCTTACTTTTGTGCTTTTGCTTAGCCGTTTCCTTTGCCTTCGGGCAAGTTCCGGGCTCAGGCTCAACCATCAATTTTGACGGACTCAACGATTACGTCAACATCCCTAACACCCCCGCCCTCAACACCCCCAACATTACGATTGAGGCTTGGATCAAAGCAGATTCATATGGCCCCAACCCTTGGAGCAACTCTATTGTAAACAAAGAAGGCTGGGCCTCTGGCAACCAAGGCTATGCTTTTCGCTGTGGACAAGGAGGACGTTTGTCCTTCAATATCGGCCACAATGGCGTCTGGTATGAAACTGTTTCTGCCGCGGTCATGACCACCAACAAATGGTATCATGTCGCAGGAACCTATGACGGTCTAGCCGTGAGAATATTTGTCAATGGCATACAAGTTGGGGTAACCAATCACGTAGGTGCGATCACCAATGGTATCTATGATGTTAAGATTGGGCAGCTCGCTTTTACAGGCGGCGGCAATCGCCTTTTTGATGGACAGATAGACGAAGTACGCATTTGGGATCAAGCCCTGACGCCTGCCACCATGCAGGATTGGATGTGCCAAAAGCTCGACAATACACACCCCGATTTTAGCTCCTTAGTAGCTTATTGGCAGTTAGATGAAGGCAGTGGCTCCACTGCTAATGGCAGTGCTGGTACCACTTTGACAGGCACTTTAGTAGGTGCTCCCACTTGGGCCACTTCTGGTGCCCCGCTTGGTGATGAGAGTGTACACCTAACTTCAGGCGGAACTTTTTTGAGTCTCCCCCACCCTGATGGAGACAGCATCGCTCTATCCAACATTTCGGGAAGTCCTACTTCTTTGCATCTATACCGCGTAGATGGGGTAGCCAACAACCTCACTCCCCCAGCCACGATGGCAGAGCTAGATTCAACCCGCTATTGGGGTGTTTATACCAATGGTGGTAATAACCCCAGCTTTGAACTGGATTATTTTTATTCAGGCAACCCGCTCTCCCTCAATGCCTGCGAGATTGATCTAGCCAGTCGCACCAACAATGCCAGTACCTCATGGACAGACGAAAATGCCACTAACTTCATGGCTACGGGCCGTTTAAATATAGTCGGAGCCGGAGCGGGTGAATATATCATGGGCACCCAAGGTCTCAATGTCAGTATCAGTGCTGCAGGCCCGCTGAGTATTTGTCAAGGCGATAGTGTCAGTTTGAGCGCAATGGTAGCAGGCGGCCCTAACTTTCAATGGCAACTCAATGGTAGCGACATCAATGGAGCAACCGGTTCCACCTATGTGGCTCAAGCGAGTGGCATGTATAGTGTTGTCGCCACAGACGCCAATTGTACCGCCACCGCTAGTCCGATCAGCGTAGTGGTCAATCCTTTGCCAACGGTCCTTTTTGACACCATCAATCCCCTTTGCCTCAACGCGACTCCTTTAAGCTTAGGCACGGGATTACCGCTGGGGGGAGCATATTCCGGTACTGGAGTCAGCAATGGGATATTTGATCCAGTAGCAGCTGGAACAGGCATTTTCGCCCTCAATTATACTTATACCGATGCCAATGGTTGTGTGGATTCCGCTTCGCGGAACGTGGAGGTCTTGAGTCTACCGACCGTAAGCTTGGATACTTTTAGTAGTGTTTGCCCAGAGGCGAGTCCCATCCTATTATCCGGCGGTATGCCATTAGGAGGCATGTATATGGGCTCTGGCGTAAGCAACAACACTTTTGATCCTTCTCAAATAGGTCCCGGTTCTTATAACATTACTTATACTGTCACCGGAGCAAACGGTTGTAGTAGCGATGCTAGTCAGCTGTTAGAGGTTTTGACAACACCTACGGTGAACGCTGGGCCTGATCAAGCCATATGTTTGGGCGATTCTACCAATCTGTTTTGCTCGATCTCCAATAGTTATTTGTGGAGTACCGGTGAAACCACCCAGAGTATTAGCGTTCTGCCCGGCAGTACCACTACCTATGGCGTCCTCATCACAGACCAAAACGGCTGCCAAAACACCGACAGCGTGACCGTCAATGTACAATCTGCCCCTACCCCAGACGCGGGTATGGACCAACGCATTTGTGAAGGTGAAAGCGCAGTATTGACGGTTAGTGGAGGCACTTCCTTTAGCTGGAGCAATAGCCAGACCGGCAGTAGCATCACCGTCCAACCTACTGAAGATACCGAGTACATCGTAACTGCCATCGACAATGTCGGCTGTACAGGCAAAGACTCCGTGCTTGTATTTGTTGATCCATTGCCGACCCCTGCGGGTAACTATCTCATTAGCGGGGGAGTAGTGAGTTTTCAAAATAGTTCTACCGACGCGACGACTTATAGCTGGGATTTTGGGGATGGCTCTCCCGTAGAGACCACTTTTGAGCCTTCGCATGTGTATGTTTTTAATGGTTCCTACACCATCACTTTGACAGCAAGCAATGAATGTGGCAGCGTGGACACCACTTTTGACGTAGACATCACTGCTGCCTCGCTCGAAGACGAAATCACGAATATCGGCCTGCTCCTGTACCCCAACCCAGTAAGCGATCTACTTACAGTCGAGATTAATGCGCTGGACAATCGCGCCATCAATCTGCAATTGGTAGATCTGAGGGGAAGCGTTCTGCGCAGCAGTAAAATAGAAAAAGGACAACAATCTCATACTGAGACGATTGACCTGGGTGAACTTGCGGCTGGCGTTTACCTGTTGCGGGTAGGAGGGATAGTGCGGCCCGTGGTGAAATTGTGATTGGGTGGGTTCGGTTTGTTGGTTCGGTTTGCAAACCGAACTTGGTTTTGTCTGGGTTTGGTTTTTTTGGTTTGGATTGTGATTGGGTGGATTCGGTTTTGTTGGTTCGGTTTGCAAACCGAACCTACCAGTTGGTGGGGTTTTGGCGGATATATCGGCGTACGTTGTGTAAATCGACCTCTGTTTTGATGATCCGCTCGTAATATCCTCTTTGCCAACTAAACTGAGGGTCAACATTTTTGCGTACGCTGCGTGTTACCGCTCCTTTATAGCCTTTAATGATATTGGCTAGAATTGAATTGTGAGGCCCAAAGCTTTCCCGATAATCAGGGTTTTGACGTATAATGGCAAATGGATTGTGGATATAATCTCTTTGCGGTTCTCCTATCCACACAATCCCATGCATATGATCTGGCATGATGATAAATTCATCTATGCTGATATTTTTTCTGAGGTCAAATGTCTTGCGCCATTCATAATATGCGATCGCACCTATCGGAGACAAATACAAACTCCCTGACCAAACATGCCCAAATAAGGGGAGCCTGGGCTTGAGGCATATAGTGATAAAATATGCTCCTTCGTGGCTGTATTGATAGCGTTTGAGTCGGAGACTGCCAATATAATTGCATCCTTTCATCTTGCTTTTTGCAACATGAAAGGATGCGATTTGGGTTTATACAAGAAAATTTAATTGAACGGTGGGTGTGGTTAATTAAATGGTGATTGGGTTGGCTTCGGTACTTGTTTATTTCGGTTTATAAACTAGAGGCTCTTTTTACTTCGGTTTACAAACCGGGGGCACTTTTTACTTCGGTTTACAAACCGAAGTTACAGCTCAATGATCGCCTTGACGTTATCATCAGGATTGCGATCGATCAGCTTGTTGATGGGATCGATGCCTGCTTTGGTAGGTTTGATGGGCAGGACGATATCCAATTCGATATCCTTTTGGCGGACAGGATGCTTTTGGAGATAAAGGAGGGTGTCTTTGCCGGCTTCGGTTTCACCGAACACACCCACATCTATCCAGTCGGTCAGCGGGATTTCCGTTTCATTGCCCAAGCTATCGGCGCGATATTTGGTGGCCTCAGCACTAAGGTGGACCGTGTATTGACCATCTGCGTTTTCGGTGATCGTAGCTTTTTTGGTACGGTTTTCAAAGAGGGTGATGGTCTCAAACATATCCGTGATCAAGTATTTCATACTATCCGGTGTAATCGCACGGAAGTATTGCAGTAAGTCTTCGGTATTGGGATAACGCCCCTGACGTTTATAAGCCCAGTCTTGGTTAAATCTTCTGAGGGCGGCATTGACGCTATCTTCGCCCACATAATCTTGGAAGGCGTACATGACAAGGGACCCTTTGCGGTAGTGAATATAGTTTTGCCCCTGTACCTCGATCAATGGACGTTCCTTTTTGCTTTCGCTGGCACGGCCTGAGAGATAGCGATCCAATTCAAAAGCAAGAAACTTTTGGATCATCTCATCCGAATACTCCTGTTTCATGACCATGAGGGCGGAATATTGGGACATGGTCTCAGAGATCATCGCATTGCCGCGAACGCCGGCTTCGGACACTTGGTGTGCCCACCATTGGTGCGCCATCTCATGAGCGGTTACATAAAAAGGCATGTCAACCGCATCCTCTTCAATCTCTTGGGTAAAACCAATGCCTTCCGAGAAGGGAACAGTATTGGCAAAGGATTGAGCGAAGCTTGAATAGCGCGGAAACTCCAAAATACGCATCTGCTGATACTGGTAGGGAGAAAAATGCTCGCTATAGTAGGTCAGCGACTTTTTCATCCCTTTCATCATCCGGTCGAGATTGTATTCATGCCCATCGTGGTAGTATATCTCCAAATTGATGCTATCCCATACCTCTTCGATCTTTTCGTAACGGGCCGAAAGGATGCTATAAAAATTGACCATGGGTTGGTCCATTTTATAGTGATAGTAGCGGCGACCATCTGCTTCCCATTCTTTTTGGAGGTAACCAGGGGCAATCGCAATTTGGTCGAGACTGGTACTCAGCTCCACTTCAAAGCGAATGTAATCCGCATCATCGCCAAATAGGTTTTGAGCCAAACCTCGAGGATCATCACGTGGCAGTTGAGGCTCTTTGATGGCTAGGTCATACTCTTTGCGATCATCATCACTGCTGAGCTCAAAGCCGTCATTATAGCCGAGCGACGGGAAATAGCCGCTATTGAAGAAAGTACCATTAAAGACCACTTCATTGTTGGGATTGCCTTCGACAAAGCCTTTGCTATCGTATAGCAGCTTGAAATCCATTTTCACGCTATCACCCGGAGATAAGCGTTCCGCGAAGCGGTAGATAAAATAGTCGAAATCATCATAGGTCTGGCTGATGGTGGCTTCTCGATCAAAACGAAGATAATCTAAGACCAAACCGCTTTGAACCCCAAGCTGAATATGAATATCGGCAATGGGCTGGTCGCTGATATTTTTGAGATAATAAAATCCTTCTGCCTCAAAGTCTCGCTGTTCAGGATAGATATCTACTTTGAGATTGGTCTCAACGATCTTGGGCTGAACGACCTCAGCGTATTGCGATAATTCTTTTTCGTAGCGGGATTGTAGTTCCTTTTGCTGGTCAGAAGTGCGATACTCATTGAGGACATTGGTATTGTAATAGACGAAGCAGCCAGAGCCGACAAATAGCATCAGTGCCACCGCAGAACCGATAATCGCAGGTCGGGTGTAGCGGTAACGGGCCAGTTTGAGACGCGTTTTCAAGAGCATATCCGTTCCACGCTGGGAAAATAGCAGCGTAACCACCATCAAAATAGCGGCCATTCCAAACCAATAGAGTTGGAACCAATTGAAAGGATTGACATAGTGTCCGTATTGATTCATGTCTGAGTAACTCCCCAATCCTCCACTGGCATAATTGAACATCTTGTGCTCTAGGCCAATTTCACCCAGTACAAAGGCATTGACGATAAAGAAAAGGATCATGACGGCGTGGCCGACAAATTTTTGGTTGACGAGGGTATGAACAAAAAAGCCTAGCGCCGTAAAGAGCAGCAAGAAGAAGAAGGTTTCGCTAAACATATAGCGGAAATAGAGCCCTAGTTCAATCTCAGGGAAGCCTTTAGATATCTGAATCAAAATGCCCGCGAAGATGAGCGTAAGAAGCAAAACCACATGGATCATCGTAAAGCCTAAAAACTTCGCAGAGAGCGTCACCCAATTAGGCGTAGGCGTCGCATCAAATATCTGTTGAAAACGTACGTCCCGCTCTCGCCAAAGTAATTCACCGGTATAAAAAACGATGATGATGATAAAGAAGAGGTTGAAGCCTTGGATCAGTTCGAGTACGAGTCCAGTACTGGCATACACCGGCGTACCGTAGAGACTATTGAAAAAGACTGCATTTACGCCCATGATCACCATGCCCGCGCCAGCAATGGCGATAAAGGGAATAGACTTAAATATCTCGGTAAAATAGAGTTTGGCCAATCCCCAAACTTGTTGGAGGCGAATCCGCAGGCCATCAGTAAGCGTAGGAATAGTTTGGTGTAGGACAAAGTTAGGGCTCAATTGTTGAGCGCTTGATTTGCCCTTTGCTTTCTTGGCCTTACGGCGGGTAGAGACGACTTGCATTTTGTAGCCAAAGTAGGTGGCCGCCAAGGCGAACGCTCCCACTCCCAGCCAGATCAGACGGTTGAATAATACCAAACCCTCCATCGCATAAACTTGCGTATTTTTTTGCGCGATGGTCCAATACTGAGAGACCACATTTGAAGTATTCAAGCCAAAAGGATCTAGTAGGGCTACTATGTTCCGATTTTCGAGATCCTCGCCCAAAAGCCCATCTGCAAGCAGATACACCATCAAGAGCAATATGCCCTGCATAAAGACAAAGAGCAGATTGCGACTCAGCGCACCTCCCATAAAAAAGAGCGCGCTCCCGATCAAAACGTTCGGCAGGACGAATACCAAAAAAGGACTGACATGGTGCCAGAGGTTAAAGGCGAGAAAATCTTCGTGCCCTGTTTTGATCAAGCTACCCGTTATCAAACCAAAAAGAATCCCAGAAAAGACCAATAAAGTGATCAATAGGGAACCGATATATCGTCCAAATAGGTACTGCCCTTTACTCAGGGTAGTGGTAAAGAGCATCGATTCAGTCTTATGCTCGCGGTCACGCACGATGGGCACGCCCATGAGACCTGACATCAAAAAGAAACCAGGCAAGACCGAAAGGATCAAACTTATCGTAGCGAGAGCGACGGGCGCATTTTCTTTGACCTGGCCAGTACCGCCGCCTACACTTAGATTATCCCAACTGAGGGCCAAGCAGGCCATCAAAAAAAGGACACCAAAATACAGCCAAGTTGCGGGTCGTTTGAGACGATATTGCAGCTCAAACTTTATAACATTTGTAATCATCAGATTCAGATTTGAGGATACAACATTTAAGCCTAAGCTGGTGATAATTGAGGATTGCCCTTGAGCTTACCCGTGATATAGGAGAAGTAAACATCCTCCAAATCGGGCTGTACTGGCTCCATCGTCTCATCAGGAGCCACTTCACTGTAAATATGAATCTGCGGTTGACCCGCGATTAGCTTTTCCGAGATCACTTCAAAACGCTCTTTGTAGGCGCTTAGTTCATCTTTTGGCACCCGTTTTTTCCAAACTTTGCCTTCTAGGAGTTTGATAGTATCCAGTGGATTGCCTTGCATCAAAATTTGACCTTGATTGATAATCGCCATCTCAGAGCAAAGCTCTTTCACATCTTCAACGATATGCGTCGAGAGGATGACAATGGCCTCTTGTCCTAATTCACTGAGGAGGTTTAGGAAGCGATTTCTCTCCGCCGGGTCAAGGCCAGCCGTCGGCTCATCTACGATGATCAGGCTAGGATTGGCGAGTAGGGCTTGGGCAATCCCAAAGCGTTGTCTCATACCGCCGGAATAACCGCTGAGGTTTTTGCGGCGATGTGAATATAAATTCGTCTTGACCAAAAGGCCTTCTACGATTTCTTTGCGTTGTTTCTTATCGCCTATGCCTTTTAGTACCGCTAGGTGGTCCAAGAGGGTTTCGGCATTGATGCGAGGATAAACGCCAAACTCCTGGGGCAAATAGCCAAGGCGCTTGCGGATTTCTTCTGGCTGACGCAGCACGTCAAACTCATTGAATCGAACGCTACCACTGCTGGGTTGTTGTAGGGTAGAAAGTATTCGCATCAAGGTAGATTTACCCGCCCCATTGGGGCCCAGCAAGCCAAACATGCCTCGCTTAAGGCTTAAGGAAACATTTTTCAGGGCTTCTACCCCATTAGGATAGGTTTGAGAGAGATTTTCAATTCTTAATTCCATAATCATAGCAAATGGAGATGGGTTCCATTTTATATGATAAGGTCCAATCTAAATTGTACCAAAAGCAATCGACCAATTAGGGCTTAACCTCTACCAATTTTTGTATTTGTCCAGATTAAGGCTTACCAAACATCCAGGCCGCCGAGAGAAAAAGCCCACTAACCCGATCACGCACGATCGATTTGCTAGCAGCTAGTTGAGTGCCAGACTGATAACGGATACTAGCAAACCAATGCGGGCCTTTGATTCCGGCCCCGAGTCGAAAAGTATAACCAGCCCTCGCCAGTGAATTTTCATCAATTAAGGTTTGAGTTTCTACAAGATAGGATTGGTTGTCTCGATATCTACTCCTTCGGAGAACGTTAGAGTCAAGCCTTGTCACATTGAGATTAACGCCCACTAAAGCAAAGGGCTTCACCT